>SFOF01000052.1 GCA_004552515.1 Clostridiales bacterium | reverse complement strand
ATAGCATTTCTCCTTGAAATTGAGTGTTTTGTGCAATTTAAAGAGCGACGGCTTCGCTCTCTCATTTTCAGTATATACCTTTCTGTATACTTTTGTCAATCTTTGTCGCTCTGTCACAGAAAAGCTTCATCTGTTTCCAATAAATGAGCGGAATCGGCCGCGGCGGCATAGGATACAATAGTCCATCAGGAGGTGACGATCATGAAAAGGAAGAAAATCCCCTACGACGAGAGCGAAATCACCGTCTCGGCCACCGAGCAGACCGGCCTCATCCCCGCGCTGCCGCTGAGCGACGAGGAAACCGAATCCTACGAGACGCTCTATCCCATCCATAAGCAGAAGTGACCGCCGCCCGCTCAGAACCGCTCTGGGCGGGCCTTTTCACACCGTTTTGCCGCCGATTTGTGATAAATGTTTCCATTTAACTTGATTTTGCAACAGTTTTGTAATACAATGGGACAGTACACATGGAGGTGAAACACGGTGCATTTCCAAAATTCAAAGACGCACGCTCTGATCCGCGCCGCCGCGCTGACGCTGGCGCTGGCGGTCGCGCCCCTTTCCGGCGCGCAGGCCGCCACGGCCGTCTATACCGTCACGGCGCAGAAGGTCAATGTCCGCGCGCAGCCCGATACCGACGCGGATATCCTCGCCGTCGTGCGCAAGGGCTCTGATCTGACGCTCATATCGTCCGATGAGGACGGCTGGCTGAAGATCAGCACGGGCGGAAAGGTGGGCTATGTGTCGGCGGAATACGCCGCGCTTTCCGATATTATAAGCGGCGGCGGCACACTGACGGCCGTCGTCGATACGAAAAAGCTCTATCTGCGCGCCGCGCCCTCATCGTCGGGCAATTCGCTCGCGCTGCTCGAGCGGGGCACCGTGCTGACGGTCACATCCCGCAGCGGCGACTGGCTGGCCGTCACCTATAACGGGCAGTCGGGCTACATCTCCGCGCAGTACGTCCGCCTGAACGGCGACGGTTCCTCACAGCCCACCGCGCCCGCCGCCACGAGCGCACCCGCATCAAATCCCACGGACGGCGCGCTGAGCGTAGGCAGCCGCGGCGACGCGGTCAAATCGCTTCAGCAGAAGCTGATCGACCTCGGCTATCTTTCCGGCAGCGCGGACGGCGTTTTCGGCGAGGGCACGAAGAGGGCGCTCATGGCCTTTCAGTCGGCCAAGGGGCTGACGGCCAGCGGCGTCGCCGATTCGGCCACGCTGAACGCGCTGGGCAGCGGCACCGTCGCGCCCGATACGACAACCGCACCCGCGGCCAACGAATCCTCGCTGCTCAAAAAGGGCGATAAGGGCGACGCGGTCAAGGCACTCCAGCAGAAGCTCATCAATCTGGGCTACCTGACCGGCAGCGCGGACGGCGTTTTCGGCGAGGACACGAGAAAGGCGGTCATGGCCTTTCAGTCGGCCAGGGGACTGAAGGCCGACGGTCAGGCGGGCTCCGCGACGCTCGCGGCGCTCAACACGGCCTCCAGCACGCCCGATACCGCCGCGCCCGATGCCTCTGAAATCACGGCCACGCTGCTCAAAAAGGGCGACAAGGGCGATCAGGTCAAGGCGCTCCAGCAGAACCTCATTTTGCTAGGCTATCTGACCGGCGAAGCGGACGGCCAGTTTGGCCCGGCGACAAAGGCGGCGGTCACCGCGTTCCAGGCGGCGTCCGGTCTGCGCGCCGACGGTCAGGCGGGCGAAAAGACGCTCGAGGCCATCGCCAGCGCGGTCAGGGCCGTTTCCAATGCCGGCACGCTCCGCAAGGGCAGCCGCGGCGACGCGGTGAAGGCGCTCCAGCAGAAGCTGATTGCGCTGGGCTATCTGAGCGGCTCGGCGGACGGCCTATTCGGTGATTCCACGGCGAAGGCGGTCATGGCCTTCCAGGCGGCGCAATCGCTGACAGCGGATGGCGTCGCGGGCAGCGCGACGATTTCAGCGCTGAACAAAGCCTATCAGGGCGGCGCGACGGGCGGCGGCACGGTGACGGCTCCTGCGGACATTTCGAAGGATCAGGTCACGATACTGCCCGGCGAACAGCCCTCATCCTATCCGATGATCAAATACGGCGCTGAGGGCGACGCGGTCGAGCGGCTGCAAACCCGCCTGAAGGAGCTGGGCTATTTCGACGGCACGGTGGGCGGCAATTTCGGTACGATCACCCGCGCGGCGGTCATGGCGTTCCAGGCCGCGGCGAATCTGACCGCCGACGGCATTGTGGGCGGCGACACCTGGGCGGCGCTGTACGCGTCGAACGCCCCGGCGGCGCCCTCCTCCACGCTGAAGCCGGGCGACAAAAACGACTCGGTGAAGGCCATGCAGACGCGGCTCATTCAGCTTGGCTACCTGACCGGCAGCGCGGACGGCGACTTTGGCGACAACACGCGCGCGGCGGTGCGGGCATTCCAGACGGCGGCGAAACTGACCGCCGACGGCATCGCCGGCCCGCAGACGCTCTCGGCGCTCTATGCGAGCAGCGCGCCCGCAGCCGGCGCGACGACCGCCCCCTCCAATCCGGGCGCAACGACCGCGCCGTCCAATCCGAGCGGCGGCGTCAAGGACACCGACTATGAGACAGGCGAAAAGATCGTCGCGCTAGCGAAGCAGTATCTGGGCTGCAAGTATGTCTACGCGCGCGAAAATCCGCCGTATTTCGACTGCTCGGGCCTGACGCAGTATGTCTACAAGCAGTTCGGCTACAACCTCAAGCGCACGGCCTATTTGCAGGGCTATGACGATACCTGGCCGAAGATCAAGTCGATCAGCGACTTGCAGGTGGGCGATCTGATTTACTTCAACACGAACGAGACGGACGCGGATCTGAGCGACCACGCCGGCATTTACATTGGCGACGGCAACTTTATCCACGCCAGCAGCTCGGCGGGCAAGGTGGTCATCAGCTCTCTGAACAGCGGCTATTACCGCGAGCACTTCAGCTGGGGCCGCCGCGTCCTCAACCAATAAGCGGGCAGTGCCCGCGGCCACACCGCTTCGCGCGTTGCAACCCGGCGGCAGTGCCGCTTCCACATTTTCCGCGCCGGCTGTGCCGGTTCCACTTGCTGCCGCGCAGTGATACACGACCTGCCTGACCATAGGTCAGAGTCAGGCAGGTCTCTGATTGTGCGTGTTGATATGATTGCTATACAGCCCGACCTGCCCGACCATAAATTGGAGTCGGGCAGGTCTTTCCATGTACCCGAGTGTTGCGGGGCGTAAGAGCGACAGTTCGAGGATAGCGGTTATTGCGAGGTTTGACAAAGAGATACTTTGCCGCGAATCAAATGAAGAGAGTCCAGAGAGCCAATGGCTCTTTGGCGCAGGTTTGGGGGCGGCCGCAGTGCGGCTTCCACATTCGGCCCCCAACGGACTCCCCGCGGAAAACATGGCAAAGCCAATATGCTCACGCAAAAACGTACCCACGCTGCACCGCCGACTCCATTCTCCGCGTCCTTTCGTCCCCCCGTCGGAATAGAAACGTAACACCCCCGCAAGCCGTCTTTTTTTCCTCAAGGAGGAAAAAGACAGGCGTGATCAAACACAAGACATTACAATAGAAACGCAAACAGCAGGCGTGATCCAAACGCAAAACATTTCAATAGAAACGTATGACAGGCATAATCCCAGCTCAAAACATTTCAATAGCACCGCATCGCCCCGCAGACCGGCCCCCGCGCGCACAAACGCCTGTGCCGGAGCTATAACCGGCCAAACGCAACCTTTCGCCGGCACACAATTCACGATCATATAAGGCGAAATATCGCCCCGCCGCGCCAGCGACAACGACGGCCTGCCGCCAACCCCCTTCTCGAAAAAACGCGCATACAAAAAGACGAACGCACGACACGTTCGCCTTTCAATTTTATGTTTGTTTGCTCAGCGGAAAATATTCTTCATCCAGCGTGCCGAGCGGCGCATATAGAGCAGCTGATCGCGCGCGCCGAAATGCTCCATCGCGCAGATGCCGTCATAGCCGCGCTCGTAGAGGCGGCGCACGATCTCCGCCATGGGAAGCTCGCCGCTGCCCACCGGCGCGGGATAGAGCTTGCGCCCCTTCACCGAAACGACCGGCTCCTCGCCCGTCAGCGCGCGATAGCCGCGATCCTTCATATGGACGTGCTGTATGCGCGGCTCCAGAAGATCATACGCCTTGAGCACATCCTGGCCATGATAGAGGAAATTGCCGGTATCGAACGTGCAGCCCAGCCGCGGAACGCGCTCCAGGAACCAGGCCACTTCTTCCGCCGTGCCGTAGGGAACGCGGTCGGAATCGAAATCCTCAATCGTCGTGTGCAGGCCGCGGATCGCCGCCTCGGTGCACAGATTTTCCAGCCCGACCGCCATGCGCTCACGCACGGCCTCGCGGTCATCGCCCTCTTCAAAATAGCCGGGAATCGCCATGATGATATGGGCCTTCAGTTTCTCGGCCATCTCGACGGTGCTCCTGATCTCCTCCGGCTGATCCTTGTGGCCGAAATCAAAGAACGCATACAGCCCGCCCACCTCCAGGCCGGTTTGCTCGAGCAGACGCAGAAAATCCTCGGGATTGGCGATCGTGCCCGCGTTGACCTCGACATAATCCACGCCCGACTTCTTGGCTTCCTTCATGGCCGCCGCCAGCGTGCAGCCCTTCTGAGACGCTATATCGCGCAGATGATCCAGAAATACGGATACTCTCATTGTGAAACTCCTTCGCTTATCGTTGAATGTCAACGCCCTTAATCACGCCGTAGCCCGTGCCGCCCCGCGGCGTCGTGCGCGGATAATCGGGATTGACCGTCAGATGCCGCGCCTGCACCAGCGCGTCCTTATCCGCGCAGGGCGCGCCGCCCATCCGCACGCGCGCAAACGCCAGATTCTCCGCCGTGCAGATCAGATCCGGCTCGAACAGCTCGCACCACTTTGCCGGATCGCTATAGCCCCGCGTCCAGGTGGACGACTTCGGCCCGACCGACACAAGCGCCATGCCCGCGTCCTTCAGCGCCGCCGCCGTGACGTCCAGCTCGACGTCCTCGAACGCGGCGTTACAGCAGTCCGCGCCAATCTCAAACACGCCGTCCAGCGATACCTCGGCCAGACCGCCCGCGCGCGCCGCAATGTGAACGCGCCGGAATACGATGTTTTTCATCAGGCCGGGAATGTCGGAATAATCGCGTTCAGCCGCCGGCCGCTCGCCGTTATGGCAGTTGGGCTGCTGATACATCTTAAAGTTGTACACGCCCGATATGTCCTCGAACACGCAGTTTTCAACCGGACAGAGCGTCTTTCGCCCGCTCTTATAGGTCTTGCGTCCGGGGATCAGGCGCATTTCGTCGCCCTCGCAGGCGATATGGCGCACCACGATATTTCGGATGCCGCCGAACGACACCGAGGACGAATCCCAGTCCCACGCGTTGAGCGCCACGAAATCGTCGCCGCAGTGACCGCGCATATGCTCGATCACGCCGTTCTCGCTCGGCCCGTTGACGTGAACGCCGTCCTTATAATAGTCGTCGAAGAACAGATCGTCCACAACGAAATCGCGGCAGGCCGCCAGCAGCACGCCGTACTGATTGCCGCGCCGCAGCGTCATATGGCGGATAACCACGCGCTCGGCCCGGTTGAAAAACACCGTGCCCGATATGATATGGCTCAGATCGCGCATCGTCTCGTCGGGATCGTTCACGCTGGGCGCGCGCTCGGATTCCTCCCATATGCCGCCCTCGAGCAGTATATCGCGATCACAGGCGATATTCTCCCCTACGCCGCCGCGCTCGTCATAAACGTGCCGGTTGCGCGCCATGCAGCCGCCGCAGCCCGCCTTCATGCGCACGATCGTCTCGGGATGAACGCTCAGCGCGCTGCCGCTGTCCAGCACGATGGGACGATCCAGCTCCATGGGAAAATCAAGCCGGGGAACAGCTACGGCCTGATGCGCCGAAAGCGCCTGCTGCAAGGCCTGCGAAGCATTTTCTCTCAGCAGCGCCGCATCGATTTCAAAGAAATCGCGCTCCATGGCCGATCATCTCCTTCCTCATATACTGTATTATAATGAGTCCCCCTCGCTCTGTCAACAAAAATTATTCACAGCGCTCCTCCGCCCCGTTTTTTCAGGGTCTGGGATGCGCCGCCGCCGATTTTTCGCCCCGCCTGTAAACTGTTAATGAAACCTCGCTTTCCCGCCGCGCTTTATTGTGCTAGCATATATGCGGTTCTATTAAGGACCATACTAAGCAGGATGGAAGTGTTGCAATCATGCCGTCCAACAAGCGACAGCTGCTCCATGAAATCGCCGTATTTTCTCTCCCCGCCATCGCTGAAAAGATGCTCATGATCGTCATCGGCTTGATGGGCACGCTGTTCGTCGGCCGCCTGGGCACCGCCGAGCTGGCCGCCGTGTCGGTTTCAAATTCCGTGCTCAACACGCTCATGGCCTTCTACTTCGGCATCGGCCTGGGCGCGACCATACTCATCGCCCGCGCCATGGACGAGAAGGACGGCGCGGAGCAGGTGCGTCAGCTCACCTTTCAGGCCCTGACGATCCTCTTCCTGTTCGCCGTCGTGCTGAGCGCACTCTGCTTTGCCGGCGCGGGCTGGGTGCTGGATACGCTCTTCGGCGGCCTGTCCGCTCAGACGCGCACGCTGGCCATCCGCTATCTGCGCATGTGCCTGCCCGTTTCCTGCGCGCTGGCGCTGGACATCGCCGTGTCCTCCTGCCTGCGCGGCGTAAAGGACTCGCGGCTGCCGTTCCTCTTCACGGCGCTGGTCAACACGCTCAATATCGCGCTGTGCCTGCTGTTCATCTACGGCTTTAAATGGGGCATCGACGGCGCGGCGTGGGCGTATATCATCTCCACGCTCTCCGGCTGCGTCGCCAAGCTGGCCGTGATCGTCTCGGGACGCGGCCGCATTACGCTGAGGCGCTTTTATCCGCTCAGGGCCGCGCGCGTGCTTCAAATGCTGCGTCTCTCCGTGCCCGCGCTGATCGAGCAGGTCTTCGTGCAGTTCGCCTTCATCGGCGTGCAGATGGTCACGGCCATGATCGGCGACGTGACGCTGGCGGGCTATCAGGTGTCCAACAACATCCTCAGCCTGCTCTATGCCGTCACCGGCGGCCTTGAAATGACCACGGTCACGCTGACCGGCAACGCGCTGGGGCGCGGCGAGCCCAGGCTGGCGAAGGACTACGCCCGCACGATTCTCCTGATCGGCGAGGCCGTCACCTGCGCCTGTGCCGTCGTCCTGTTCATATTCGCCGGGCCGATCGTGTCGCTCTTCACGCGCGATCCCGCCGTTATCGAGAAGGCGCGCAGCATACTGCGCATCATGTGCTTCACCGTGCCGCTGACCAGCTGCTTCCAGTGCATCACCGGCACGCTGAAAACCAGCGGTATGCTCATGTTCGTCGTCACGGTGTACATGATCGGCCCGTGGCTGCTGAGAATCCCCGTGGCCTATCTCACGGTGCGCTATCTGCACATGGACATATATGGCCTGATCGTCGGCTTCTTCTGCGATTACACATTCCGCGCCGGCGCGCTGCTGATCGCCTTTCTGTCCGGCAAATGGCTGAAGCATCGCCTGAAGTAAGGGCCTTCGCCGCTCAAAACGCTTCCTTAATAGATATAAATTTCAGCCGCCCGGTCGGGAACAAGCCTGATCGGGCGGCTGAAATTGTATTTCGATTATTTTTCGTCGTCGTCATCCCGCATATTGATCAGCGCGCCGTGCGTGCGGCGGTATACGCCCGGCGTGACGCCCTGCGTCTTTTTGAACAGGCGAATCAGCGTGCTGCTGCCCACGATACCCACGCTCTCGGCGATTTCCTCGAGCGTCATGTCGGTTTCGCACAGCAGACGGCAGGCGTGCATCATGCGCACGCTGGTCAGATAGTCGCCGATGCCCTGCCCCGTGTGCGCGCGGAATCGCTCGGAGAGATATGCGCTCGATACGCCGAACATCCTGTCCAGCGTGCTCACGCCCAGATTGCGGTCGCCGTAATGCTCATCCAGATAGGCCAGCGCCTGCGCACAGAGCGCGTTGTCGGAATGATTGTCCGCATAGTGCGCGCGCGCCTGCTCGAGCAGACTCACCGCCCGATCGCGGAACCACGGCAGCGCCTCGGCGCTGAAGAACGCGCCGTCGATGTCCAGCTGCGTCGCGAACGCCGCCGAGCACTGGCGCGTGATCGCCGCGGTGAGGAAGCGGCGCATATCGTACATAAAGCAGCGCACGGAGCGCGGGTTGGTCGCGCCGTCGCTGGAATAGGCCGCGCGCAGACGATCGAACAGCGCGCGGCAATCGACGCTCTCGTCCTGTATGGCGCGGGAAAGCTCCGTCTCGGCCATGGGCGCGAACGCCGCGTTGAAGCTGAAGGAGCAATCCTGCGGCACGCTTTCCGGCGTAATGACCACCGTATCGCCGTACACGACGTCAAAGTTGACCAGAAACGCCGTCTCCCGGAACGCCCTGTGCAGGCCGTCCAGCCCGGTATAGATATCGCTGCGGCAGAATGTATAGCTCTGCTCGGCGCGGAAGCGGGCGCACAGCGCGTCCAGGTCCTCGACCGTAAATTCAGCCGGCAGATTGATGATGCACGCGCAGGAGGGCGAGATCAGATAAAGCGGATAGCACAGCGCCTTCACCGCGCGCACATGATCGACCAGCGGCGCGACCACCTCGGGCGGCACCGGCTCCTCATGCCAGCCGCGCAGCAGCAGGATTGCGAATCGATCGGAGATGAGCGGCAGACGGTTGCGCGCAAAGAGCGACTGGAGCGAATCCTCCCCCTTCACCGTGCCCGTGACCGCCTCATAGAGGAAGTTCTGCTGGAGCACGTCGCTGCGCATATCGAACGTATTCTGGAAGAGCTTCTTCTCGTCCAGCGTGTGCTCGATCGTGGCGCGCAGATACTCCAGCTCGCTCTTGGAGCGGCGGTCATACCGCACGTTGGTCTTTTCGGAGAGCGATTTAACGGCCTCCTCGAGCGGACGGGCGTTGCGCCGCGCCAGCGCCCACGCCAGCAGCACGCCCAGCGCGATCAGCAGCAGGTTTACGCCGATCTGGAAGCGTCTCAAAACGTCCAGCGGCTCGGTGAACACATAGTCCGGCGTGATCGACACATACCGGCAGCCCGCCGCGACCGAATCGATGATGTAGGCATAGTAAGTCCGCCCGCCGCTCTTGAGCGTCAGATATTCGCGCGCGGGCGCATTGTCCGGCAGCGTGAGGCCGGCGGTCAGCGCTGCGTCCGAGGAGACCAGCGGCCTGTTCTCGAGCGAATACACCGCCACAGCGCCGTCGGCGGAGGCCGTGTCCATGAAATTGCCCATGATCTCGCTGCGGAACACCGACACGGCCACGATCTTCGACGCGCCGGAAATGTTTGTGGGCAGCGTGCGCGCAATGGCCAGACAGGGCTTGCCGTCATAATACACCGCGCTCACCTTTGAATTGGCCGAGCCGTTGATGAATGTCTTCCAGTTCCAGTAGTCCTGCCGCGTGCCGGCATAGTACACGTCGTAATACAGATCGCTGCGGGCGGTGCTGTTGGCCGCCGAGACGATCACATCGCTGCCGCCGTAATACACGAACAGATCGGCCTGATTGGCGCGCAGCGTCAAATTGAGCAGCGTGCGCACGCAGTAGAGCCGGTAGTGATCCTGCGCCTTGTTCTGGCGCTCGAGCGACACCGTATAAATGAAGTCATGGTTCTGCTCGAGCTTGAGCAGCGACGCGTCCGAGCTTTGCAGCATCTCGTCGAAAACCTGCGCAAAGCGCGCGGCCTGCGTGGAGTTTGACAGGCGGCACTCCCGCCGCAGCACGTCGTAGCTGCGCAGCGCCACCACGCCGTTAAAGGCCACCGCCATCGCCAGCAGCAGCATGAAGCACAGAAAATATTGCAGGAAAACGCGGCTGTTGACACGGCCGAACAGCTTTTTGAACAAAAAACATCCTTCCAATCGTGAGTGATTGTACTTATTGTAACATATTGGGCGCGTTTTGTCCATCATTGACGGCGCAATTCGCAATATTGACGATTGTTCGCGAAATTGTCAATTCGCAAAAGGCAATAATATGCGTGTTTTGGTGATTTACTTTTCATTGACATTGTGTTATCTTTTCAGTGTCGGCTGAACGAACGGGGCGCTGGCGGTTCGGCGCTCCCCTTCGTCCGGCTCATCGCGAGACGGTGAACCGCCCGTCGCAATGCCATCGGCACACTCGACACTATTTTTAAGGAGGTTTTTCCATGAAGAAGCTATTGGCCATGGCGCTATGCGTCCTGCTGGCGCTCTCCTGCCTGAGCTTTGCTTCCGCCGAGGAAGAAATCACATACCCCATCGATACCGACGTGACGCTGAAGGTCTGGATGGGCTCGGCTGTCGGCTATTCCGCCATCTATCCCTCCGCGAACGACGCGCCCTGGTATCAGGAATGGGAAAAGCGCACCGGCATCGATGTGGACTGGGTTGAGCCGGCCGCGGGCGCTGACAAGACGCAGGCCTACAACCTCATGATCGCCGGCGGCGACTATCCCGATCTGATATTCAACGCCGACATCGTGACCAACGCCGCCTCCCACATCGAGAACAAGGTCATCATACCGCTCAACGACTATCTGCCCAAATACGCTCCCAATCTGTGGGCGATCATGCAGGAAAACGCCGACGTTGAAAAATCCTACAAGACCGACAGCGGCGACTATTTCTGCTTCCCGATGCTGTCGGAAGCCGGAACGTGGATCGGCCCGATCGTCAACCGGCAGTGGCTGGACGAGTGCGGCCTGACCGCGCCGGAAACCATCGACGAGTTCACGGCCATGCTCAAGGCCTTCAAGGATAAGTACAATGTCGTTCCTTTCTCCATGTGCTTTTACACATACAATGTTTTCTTCTCCGCCTACGGCGTGACCAGCCGCGATGTCATATGGTACCGCACGAAGGATCAGAAAGTGCATTACGCCGCCTGTGAAGAGGGCTACAGGGACACGCTCAGGCTGTTCAATTCCTGGCTCAATGACGGCCTGCTCGACCCCGACTTTGCCACCATCGACGACAACACCATGTGCGCCAAGGCGGCTGCCGGCAACATCGGCGCGATGGCCGGCGGCTACGGCAACTTCCAGAAGATCGACGCGGCGCTCGACGGCAAGGAAAACACGTGGGTTGCCATAAAGTATCCGCTCCTCAACAAGGGTGATGAATACGCCTTCTTCCAGAACAGCCCTCTGACCCAGATCAACGGCACCGGCGTGACCACCGCCTGCGAGAATCCCGAAATCGCCTGCCGCTTCATGGACTATCTCTACTCCAACGAGGGCATGATCTTCGTAAACTATGGCTATTCCGAGGGCAAGGACGCATCCTCCGACGCGGGCTACTACATCGACGAGAACGGCAAGCCCCAGTACACCGATCTGTATATGAACGGCCCGGAGGGCATGGTCGAGTACGCCCGCCGCTTCAGCCCTGCCATCGTGGGCAACTGCCCCGGCTACAAGCTGGCTCAGGCTGGCCGCGACCGCAACAGCCAGATCATGCGCGACGCCGAGGACACCTGGCGCAACGGCTCCAACGAGGACTGGTGGTGCCTGCCGGTGCTCTGCGGCGAGATGTACTTCAAGTTCATCACCGGCGAAGTGGATCTGGAAAAGGGCTGGGACGAGTATATCGACACCCTCAAGGGCATGGGCGTCGAGGATCTGATCGCCATCAAGCAGGCGCAGCTCGACCGCTTCAACGCCCGCTAAACGTTCCTCATTGACGCGGGACGGGGCGGTCACACCGGCCGCCCTCCCCGCTCTTTTATGAGGGGCCGGAGGCGAGCAATGAACCCGCCGCTCACTGTTCTCCTCCGGCTCCTGAACGACATTATGAGAAAGGATGAAAACGCATTATGCAGACCGCCAGACGCGCTTCGCTCGGCCATCGCATCGCCCGCGATCTTCAGCGCCACAAGTGGAAATACATACTGATGATCCCCATACTGATCTATCTGATCCTGTTCTGCTACAAGCCGATGTACGGCCTGATCATCGCCTTTAAGAACTACAAGCCCGCGCTCGGCTTTGCGGGCAGCAAGTGGGTGGGGCTTAAATACTTTAAGAAGTTCTTCGGCGATTACTATTTCTTCCGCATACTGCGCAATACGTTCCTCATCAGCCTGTATTCGATCCTGTGGGGCTTCCCCGCGCCGATACTTCTGGCGCTGATGCTCAACGAGCTGCGAGGCGAGCGCTTCAAGCGCACCGTGCAGACCGTCACCTACATTCCCCATTTCATTTCCATGGTGGTCATCTGCTCCATCATCCGCCAGTTCTGCCTGTCCGACGGCGTGTTCAACGACATCGGCGCGTTCTTCGGCGCGCAGCGGACGGCGCTGCTGCAAAAGCCGGGCTACTTCCGCACGATCTACGTCGCCAGCGGCATCTGGCAGGAGATCGGTTGGAGCTCGATCATCTATCTGGCCGCGCTCACCGGCATCGATCCGCAGCTCTACGAGGCCGCCGAGATCGACGGCGCGAACCGCCTTCGCCAGACCTGGCACATCACGCTGCCCGGCATCATGCCGACGATCATCATGCTGCTGATCCTGCGCATGGGCAGCATACTGGGCGTGGGCTACGAAAAGATCCTGCTGCTCTACAATGAGACGATCTACGAAACCGCCGACGTGATCTCCACCTACGTCTACCGCAAGGGCCTGATTGAGGCCAACTTCAGCTATTCCACGGCGGTCGGCCTGTTCAATTCGATCATCAACGTCGTATTCCTCGTCGGGACGAACCTCATCAGCAAAAAGGTCACCGACATCGGACTGTTCTAAAGGAGGTCGGGTCTTATGCGTATGTCACGGGGCCAGAAGGCCTTCAATGTGTTCAATATTGCGTTCATGGTGCTGCTCATGATCGTCACGCTGTATCCGTTCTATTACGTCATCTGTGCGTCGTTCAGCTCGAGCACCTACTTGCAGGTTCACCGCGGCTTCCTCATCACGCCGGTCAAGGCCACCATCGGCGCATACAAAAAGACGTTCAATCACGCGCTGATCCTCAGCGGCTTTGCCAACATCTTCAAGATCATGATCGTGGCGCTGCCCATCAACCTGCTCGTGACCATCGTCGCCGCCTATTTCATGAGCCAGCGCGGCATGATGTTCAAGGGGCCGATCGTGTTTTTGATGATGTTTACGATGTTCTTCGGCGGCGGCCTGATCCCCAGCTACTTAAACATCAAGCAGCTCGGGCTTTACAACACGCTCTGGGCGCTGATCCTGCCCGGATGCCTGTCGATCTACAACGCCATCATCATGAAAACGGCCATGGAGGCCGTGCCGGAATCGCTCAGCGAATCGGCCTACATCGACGGCGCGAACGATCTGGTCGTGCTCTTCCGCATCCTCGTGCCGCTGATCATCCCCACGCTGGCCGTCATCCTGCTCTACTACGGCGTGGGGCACTGGAACAGCTGGTTCCCCGCCACCGTCTATCTGGAGGACAACACCAAGCTGCCCATCCAGGCGGTGCTGCGCTCCATCGTTATTGAAAATGAAATGCTGCTGGGCGGCGCGACCGAGGTCGTCGAGGGCGAAGCCTACGCCAACGATTACACCGAGACGATCAAATACGCCGTCATCGTCATTTCGACCATCCCGATCCTGTGCGTCTATCCGTTCCTTCAGCGCTTCTTCGTCAAGGGCGTCATGATCGGCGCGGTCAAGGGATAACAGGCTGCGGCTCGCACTCTCACCGGCGCGGGCCGCTTTTTTAATCCAGTGCAGGAAAATTGAGAAAGGCCGCCGAATATTCCATCAAGCACACTCTGAGAGGGAGGAAAACAGCCATGCTTCGCCTTTACCCCGACGTGCCCTTTGAGGCCGTCAGCACCGATTACGCCGTCTCCGCCGAGGGCAAGACCCTCCGCGTCCGCACGGCGCGCGTCTCCGCCATGCCGGTCAACCAGATCTTCCGCGGCACGCAGCGCCCTCTGGACGAAACGGAAATCGCCAGCTTCGTCTCGTTTGAATCGGACGGCGCGGTGTCCATGACCGCCGTGGTCAATTTCGACGTGTTCCGCGCCTGCGTTGTGCCCGCGTCCCGCCATATTGCCGTGACGCGCAATGGCCGTGCGCTCTCGTTCACGCTGCCCGGCGCGGGGCATTATGTGCTGGAGGTCAACGGCGTTCACAAGCCGCTGCACATCTTCATCGACGCGCCGGAGAAAAACGCGCCCGATCCCGCCGACCCGAGCGTCGTCTACTTTCCCGCCGGCCTGCACCGCGCGGGCGAAATCGCGCTTTCCAGCCATCAGACGCTCTATCTGGCGGCCGGCGCGCGCGTGAAGGGCTATGTGACCGTCAAGAACGCCGAGGACGTGCGCATCTGCGGACGCGGCATGATCGACTGCGAGGACATTCCGCGTCAGGCGGCGCACAACGCCATCGACGCGGCGTGCGTCAAAAATCTGCGCGTGGAGGACGTCATGCTGCACGACGCGCCCTGCTTTGCGCTGCGCACCGCCGACTGCGAGGACATCCGCATCGAGAACGTGAAGATCATCGGCCAGTGGCGCTACAATTCGGACGGCATCGACCTGTACAACAGCCGCCGCGCGCTGGTGAAAAACTGCTTTGTGCGCACGTTTGACGACTGCGTCGTGCTCAAGGGCGGCCATTCGGTGAACGGCGTTCAGCTCGACCGCGTGACGCTGAGCGACATCGCCGTCGAGGACTGCGTGCTGTGGAACGACTGGGGGCGCGCGCTGGAGATCGGCGCGGAAACCGTGGCCGACGAGATGACGCGCATCGCGTTCCGCCGCTGCGAAATCCTGCACTTCCTCTTCATCGCCTGCGACGTTCAGGCCTGCGGCGACGCGCATGTACACGATATACTCTTCGAGGACGTCAACGTCGGCGAGCCGCTCGACCCGCAGTGCGAGCCGCGCCTTAATGAAATTTTCCTGCGCCCGATGTGCTGGCTTTCGGTCGAGAAGATCGGCCGCGTGAGCGACGTGACCTTCCGCCGCATCGCCTACGAGGGCCGCACGAGCGTGCCCAATCGCTTCATCGCGCTGGACGCGGACAGCGACATCCGCGGCGTGCATCTGGACGGCGTTTCGATCAACGGCGAGCCGCTCACCGCGCAGGGACACCCGATGAGCGGCTTCATCGTCAACGAATTCGTCTCGGGCGTGACGGTGAACGGCGCGCCGCTCGACGAGACGCGCGCGCATCACGAGCCGGATGAGGAAACGCGCCGGAGCTTCCTCATCGGCAACGGCGCGTATATCGAGATCTGAGGACAGATGAATCCCCCGCCGGTCGCCGGGTGCGGCTGGCGGGGGATGGTTTTTTGTGAGCGTGTTCAGTTGTCAGAAGGCGTTTCGGGGGCAAGACCTTTCATAACCTTGGGGTTGTCCTTAAACTGCTCCGCAATCAGAGCGCGGGCACGCTGGAAATCAGAGCAACGGACATATATAGTTTCCTGCCTAATGCCTTGTGCAAACTTCATTGCTGCGCCGCCATTTCTACAATATATACTGTTTGCCAAAGGCACTCTTTTTACGTCATTAACATAATGTAGATTATTGGCTTTCATAATCGATACCATTTTTTCATGCTGGGCAGTCGTCCATTGACTATCTTTTTTTTCAGAACCAGTAGCTCGATGCCTTCCTTTTGAGCCAGCTTCGTGAGCAGCTGCGTCTGCGTTGCAGAGTTTT
>SFOF01000006.1 GCA_004552515.1 Clostridiales bacterium | reverse complement strand
TCTATATCGTTTTCAAGGATCGCTTCCGTCGCCGCTCAGCCGCTCGCTCTCGCTCGCGCCCCTCGCGACAACATTGACTATTATACTCACTCCTCCCCTTTTTGTCAACTCCTTTTTTCAATTTCCTGTAATTTGATCTCTTCCTATTATATGTGCTAATTTTCTGCATTTTTTGAATTGTTAACTAACAGTAAAACATGACTCGGCTTCCGAAATTGATATGCAAACCTGCAGTTTCAATGTTAAGCAGAATGAAATCATGTCATCTTTTCTCGCATTTTTTCTTCGAAAAGGCGCGGAAACAGCTCCTTTGCCGTCTCCGCGCCTCAAAAAGCGGTTTTTTCTTCTACTTATTAAGCTCTTCAAGCCGGAAATCGAGCGGCTGGATTGTTCCCTGCGGCGTTTCATACGGTCGATTTGAGAAGTTGACCGTCACGGCGTATTCTCCGCCGAACACCGTGCGCTGAACGAGCCGATCCTCCGTGAGCCATTCAAACGCCGTCATGGGCAGCAGTCCCACTCGTGCGGCCACCGCGGTTGCGCGCCTGTACGACGCGGCGACGACCGTGCGCAGCCGCCGCCACTGCGTCACATTCAGACTATAGAGCGGCGGCAAGCCATAGAGCGCATTGAACAGGTCGCGCAGGGGCATAAGCTCCGGGCAGCCGTTCGAGCTGTCGCCCCAATACCAGTAGCTCACCGTGCAATCGTGATACGCCAGCTCCCACAGCGGCAGACGGTGGCGCGGATTGAGCATATAATTGGTAATAACCGGCGGGATCTCGTCGCCGTAATAGAGCGTGTTCATGCGCCGGCCCGCGTCGGGGCCGCGCAGCCAGATCGGGCTCATCAGTCCCTCGGTAAACGCAAGCTGCGAAACATAGTCCTCCGAGCCGACCTCGCCGCCGCACGCCAGCCCCAGATCGAGCAGGAACTGATGCTGTGCGCGGATATAGCGGCGCATGACACGGCGCGTGGCGGGGTGGCGCGGATCATAGCACTCGGCCAGCCCGCCGCCCGTCTGAACGTCGAGCAGCCGCGCGGTATAGCCCACCTCGGCCACATCGGCGGGCACGTCCTCCATGGTCATGCGCAGCGCGCACACGTCGCACACGGCGTTCTGATAGACCATCGTGCCGTCGATGGTATGCAGCTGCCAGGCGCGCGCCATATCGCCGTTCTGTTCGCGGCGCACGTCGTCCGGCCAGTATTTCGTGTGGCGGGAGCGCTTCACGCGATAGGGAATGACCGAATTGACCGCCGTTGCCGGCACAACGTCGCGGTAAATGTCATATTTGCCCACCAGCCACCCCTTGCCCTTCAGGTATTCGCAATCCGCGCGCGTCTCGCCCTCAAAGGCGTTCCAGAGGACGCGCGTCATGCCCAGCGCCTGCATATCGTCGGCGATCGCCCGCACATCGCGCGCGGGCACGTCGCTCCGTTCAGGCCGTGCGTAAAGACGATTCATGTTGTTGTCGTCCCACAGCCAGACGTCCGCCGCGCCGATCAGCTTTTCCAGCTCGGGCGCGCGGGCAATCTTTTCCTTCAGGGGAACGATCTCCCCCAGCGTTTCCCGCCAGGCGCGATAGGCGCGGCAGCCCTCGCCCAGCGTGGACGAAACGAAAAAGCGCATCGCCCGATCGTAGCCCCAGCGCCCCTTCTCGCTCAGCCAGCGCGCGCCGCTCGACATCAGGCCGTCCGTGCGCCGATTTACCAGCGCCGCGTCCGCGCCCTCCTCCGCTGCGCAGATCAGCCAGCAGCCGCCGCGCCGGATCACCCACATGGCCATGCCGCCCGCCGTCATGCCCCAGCGCTCGGGCAGCGGAAATTCCTCGTCCGCCTCGAAGCACACGCCCTCACTGTGACCAAAGGCGAGCAGATCGCCGGCGCGCGTCCGCCATGCGCCGGGATAGGCGATTTCCTCCGGCATGGGCGTGTCCGCGCCGGCATGAAGCGCCAGCGTGAAGCCGTCCTCCGTCAGCGCCAAGCGCACGTCCACGTCAAACGCCGCGCCCGAAAGCCGGGCAAGCATCGTATCGCCCGCCAAACGCGCCTCGCATAGACACAGATCCCCGACGATCTCTTCAAAGCGCGCGCCCGTCCGCTTATCGGTCAGTACAAGCGCGCCGCGTTCCGTCGCTTCAAGCCGCACCGCCTCGTTTTCAATCATGACATTCCCTCCCTGTTGTGGATCGGAATCGTTTTTCTTCCTTTATTATGACAGGCCATCGCGCCGCGCGCAACGATTTCGCCCGAAGCGTGCAATTTTTCAAAGGTTTCAGACCGTTTCGCCGCATAAAAGGGCGGCCGACCCGCGAGAAAGCGAATCGACCGCCTAAAAAAGTGAAGAGCGTTAAAACTATCAATCGTAAATTTCGCACAGGTCGCAGATCAGCAGGCCGTCCTCTTCATAGACATAGACGATCAGCGTGCCCGATCCATAATAGGTAAAGGAGAAATCGATGCCCGCGTTGTAATCGGTCACAATGGCGTCGTCCGCATCGTCCACATAGCCGCCGGTAAAGCGGTCGCCGTAGGTGCGCACATAATCGACGGTGATGCTGTCCACCTGCTTGACCGCCAGATAGACGGTCGAGGCCACCTGCGCCACGCCGCCGCCGGTCACCTTTACGCCGCGGCCGTTGATCGCCCGGACGTAGCCCGCGTCGGTCGTGCGGGGGCCGACGATGTCGTTAAAGGAGAAGGCGTCGCCATATTCGAGCATATAGCCCGAAATGGACTGAGAAGCCTCTTCAATGTTGGTCAGCTGCGCGTCGTCGTCGGGCAGGGGCGTCGTGCCCTCGGCCAGCACGTCGTTGCTCTCCTCGCCGCCGGAATAGCCGTAATCATCGCTCGCGTAGCCGCTCAGCGTGCAATAGAGCGTGTTGTCCTCAATCCAAGCGCCGATCACCACGTTGCCGGGATACCAGCTGGTAAAGGTGTAATCGTGGTCGTTGGCATAGTCGGTCACAACGGCGTCCTCGCCGTCGTCCACATAGTTGCCGGTGAACTTGTCGCCGTAGGTCATATAGTCGCCGGCCGTCGTCCAGCTGAAATCGGACACGGCCATATTGAGCGTCGCCGCCACCTGAGAAACGCCGCCGCCGCGCACATACGCGCCGCGCCCGTTGAGAGCGACGCGGTAGCCCGCCTCCTTGCTGCGCTCGCCGACGGCCTCGTTGAAGGAGAACGTCTCGCCGTAGCCGACCACCCAGCCGTCGATCGACGCGCTGGCCAGATGCAGATTGGTGATCTGGCCCTGAGATTCATCGTAGATCGGCGTGGACGCCCATACGATGTCGTCGGCCTCGTAATCGACCATGTCGTCGGCCAGGGCGGGAACGGCGCACAGGCTCAGGCAGAGCAGCAGCGCCATGAAGCAGCAAAATCCTCTCTTCATGAAAATCCTCCTCACATTAACGCATCCCTTATTTTTGGCTTTTCTCTGCGAGAACACTTCTCAGACATGTTATCCATTAAATCAGTTCCCCATGCACCGCCGCTTTTCCTGCCTGTCCCGGCTGTGATTTGATATATTTTTTACATCCACACTGTGAAACCTGAACGCGCGATTTCACGTCCTATAGGCGTCCTTATTTTTTATGTAAAATCGCCGCCGTTCCTTGCAGGAATCCGGCGGGTATGTTACACTATGCTTGGTCATTCCCGTTATTCTACAAGTGAGGCAAAATTATGCAGAACAGACCCAACCGCCGGCCGCCGCGCATTCGGCCGCTCAAGCAGATGCGCCCCGCCCTGATCGCGCTCATAGACATTCTGGTCATCGCCGTATGCCTGAATCTTTTCGCGCTGTTCGATCACGTCATTCCTCAGCCCTCGCGGCGCGTCGTATCAACCACGCCGCCCCCCGCGAGCGCCGCCACGCCCGCGCCGGCTTCCACCGTCTCCCCCGACGCCAGCGCTTCGCCCGACGCCAGCGTTTCGCCCGAGGCGACAAACGCGCCCGCGGCTGTGGGCGACTTCAGCGCCCGCTTCGCCGACAAGTTTACATCCGGCGAGGTGATCAAGACTGAGACGAGCTATCAGAGCGCCAATGTCAACATCACGCTGAGCACGCACCGCGACGATGAAAACGACCAGACCTACTACATCGAGGACATATACATCCGCTCGATAGAGTGTCTGCGCACGCTCTTTGCCGACGACGCCTTCGGCAAGGCCATCTCCGAGGACGTGCTGAGCATGGCCAACCGCGCAAACGCCGTCGCCGCGATCAATTCCGACTACTACGGCTATGGCAACGGCGGCATCGTCATACGCAACGGCGAGTTGTACCGCGACAAATGGGAGGACGGCGAGGAAGTGCTCGTCATATTCCGCGACGGCACGATGCGCGTCTACCGCGATCAGTCCGAGCTGGACATTAATCAGGCCATGGCCGACGGCGCGTGGCAGTCCTTCAGCTTCGGCCCCGCCTTTCTGGACGGCGACGGCCAGCTGCGCGAGGGCGGCTATGCGCGCACCAATCACGATCCGCGCACCATCATCGGCATGGTGGAGCCGGGACACTATATGTTCATCGTCATCGACGGCCGCCAGAGCGGCTACGCGCGCGGCATGACCTACACTGAGTGCGCCAGGCTCTGCCAGAGCCTGGGACTCATGACCGCCTACAATCTGGACGGCGGCCGCACGTCGCAGATGACCTTCCTGGGCGCGATCGCCAATCAGCCCTACAAGGACGGCCGTCCCACGAGCGACATCGTCTACATCGCCGACACGGCCAGCTGAGAGGACGGCATTTATGAAGAGAATCATTCACTGGATTAAGCGCGCCCGGCCGGCCGACTGGCTGAACCTGGTCAAAAAGCTGCTGCCCCATGTCATGATCGTCATATCGGGGATGCTGATCGTGTTTTTTGTGATCGACCGCTTCAACAAGCCCATGGGTTTCATGACCAACGAGTTCCACAAGCGGCTGACGTTCGTGCTGGCGATCCTGGCCATCTACTACGCGGTCAAAAACATCGCCCTTCAGCGGCGCGTCGAGCGCATGGAGTATCAGCGCCGCGTGAAGGCCGCCGAGGAACGCGCCCGTCAGGCCGCAGGCGCGCCGCGCCCGGTCAATCGCCCTGCGCAGCCCCGCCCTCAATCGCAGCCCCCGCGCCGGACTTCCCCGCCGCAGCCCCGATAGGCCCACTGATAAAGCCTTCTAAAATATACGGAAGAGATGGTTGAATTTATGAATTACGAATCCATCGCCGTTCTCATTCCCGCCTACAAGCCGGATCGCCGGCTCAACAAGCTGGTGGACGAGCTGATCGCCAAGGGCTTTCATCGCATCGTCGTCATTGACGACGGCGGCGGCGCGGCCTATGCCGATATTTTCCGCGATCTTGCCGGCAAGGCGACCGTGCTCACCCACGAGGTCAACCGCGGCAAGGGCGCGGGACTCAAGACCGGCATCCGCGAGATCATGAAAACGCCGAACGTGGGCGTCGTCACTGCCGACGCGGACGGCCAGCACACGCCGGACGACGTGGCGAAGATCGCCGACGCGCTCATCGCCCATCCCGACGCGCTCATCCTCGGTTCGCGCGACAAAAAGGCCATGCCGCTGCGCTCCAAGGCCGGCAACACGCTCACCTGCGGCGTGTTCGGCCTGCTCACCGGGCTGTGGATCAGCGATACCCAGACCGGCCTGCGCGGCCTGCCCGCCTGCGCGCTCGAGGCGTTCTCCAATCTCGAGGGCGACCGCTATGAATACGAGATCAATATGCTCATCAAGGCGAACGAGCTGAAAATGCCGGTCGAGGAAGTAAGCATCGAGACGATCTATATCGACAACAATTCCTCATCGCACTTCAACGGCCTGAAGGACGGCCTGAAGATCTACCGGCTCATGTTCCGGCAGGCGGGCCGGTTCTGCGCCTCGTCGATCATATCGGCGGTGATCGATTATGTGCTGTTCATTCTCTGCCATTACGCTGTGCATCTGACCGCCGTGCCCGCGCAGATCATCGCGCGCGTCGTCAGCTCGCTGACCAACTACACGCTCAACAGCCGCATGGTGTTCGGGCGCAAGGCCACGCCGCAGTCGTTCGCGAAATACTATCTGCTGGCCGCGTGCGTCCTGGCCTGCTCGTGCGGCGGACTGAAGCTGCTCACGCTCATCCATGTGCCCGAGCTGCTGGCCAAGATCATCGTCGATGCGGTGCTGTATGTGGTCAGCTATCGCGTGCAGCGCGGCAAAATCTTCGACAAATAACCGGATAGAACAGACCGCCGGAAGCGTCCATGACAGCATGGAACGTCTCCGGCGGTTTTTTATTTGCCTTTTCGATCAGAAGGGCCGTCTGGGCGCACCCTCGACATAGAACGTCGTCTGCGGCTCGCCGCGCGTATAGAGATGGCCAATATCGCCGCAGCAGATCATGCGCGGCACAATATCGCGCCCCCATTCCTCCGAGAACTCGAGGATCGTAATGCCGGTAAAATGCACCGACAGCGTGCTGGCCAGATACTGCACGGGAATGTGCAGCATATGCGAGAGCAGCACACGCGTCATCGCGCCGTGGCAGAAGAGCGCAATGTGCTTTTCCGTATGCGCCTGCGCGTGATAAAAGCCTTCCTCAGTGCGCTGATAGCCGCAGCGCGCCAGAAAGCCGTCCAGCCCCTCCGCGCGCTCGCGGTATTCCTGCGGATAGCCGCCCTCGCACATTCCCGGCAGACCGGAAAGCGCGTCCTCCGTGTCCATATGCCGGTAGGCGGGGTCGTGGAAGTGCGCCGGCTCGACGCGGAAAAGCCCCTTGATTCTGCCGTCGGGATAGGGCGTCCACGTCGCCTCGGTCAGCTCGCGCGCCCACGGCTCGGTGATCACCGGCAGGCCCAGCCGTTTCGAGAGCGGCTGCGCCGTCTGCTGCGCGCGCCCCATGGGCGAGGCGTGAATTTCGTCGATGCCGTCCACGGCCAGCCGCCGCGCCGCCAGCTCGGCCTGCTCCCAGCCGCAGGGCAGCAGAACATCCCTTTTATAGTCCGGCTCGCCGTGCCGTACGAGATATAGAAACATAGTATTTTTTTCCGCCTTTCGTATGTCCGCGCGGACGGGCCGCCCGCACCGTTCTCGTAAAAAAGTGCCGCCGTCAGAACCAGATGCTGAACAGGCGCGCGTCGTCCGCAGAAATCACGTTGGTGCCCGAGGCAAAATCGCACACGCGCGTTTCCAGCGCACCGGCGGGCGTGGTCAGCGTCGCCTTAAAGACGCACTGATGTCCGAGCGTCGTCTCGTCCTCCAGCGTGAGCGCGCAGTCCTGTCCGAACACCGAGGGCGCGTCGAACATCTCCGACTCGGTGTTTCCGATCAGCTTGCTGCGGCAGAGCAGGATCGGCCCCATCGTCAGCGTACAGCGCGGCTCGAAGATCATGTCCTCATAGTTCATGTTGCCCAGGCCGGTTTCCGAGCGGCTGCAAAAGCGCACGCACTTCCACGCGTCCTCGGGCAGGCGCGGCGTCGGCCACGGGAACGGATGCACACGCGGTGTATTGTCATAGGCGATCTCGATCAGATTGACGCTGTTGGGCGCAAGCGTCGCCTTAAACCAGCCGCCCGCCGCGGGCGCGAACGTCTCGCCGTTTACGCGGATCTCGCTCTTTTCACTCCAGGCAGGCACGCGAACGAGCAGCCCCTCGGCGCGCTGGGCGCGATGATCGACGGTGATCACGGCGCGGCAGTCGCGGGTGTAGGTGCCGCGGATGCTCACGCTGTCCTGACCGCCCGGGCAGGCGATCACCGCGTCGAATTCATCGAAGAGATTGATATACAGCCCCTCGCCGCCGTTCATCACGGCCGCCTGCGCGCGGTTCATATAGCCGCGGGGCATATTGTTGACGCAGCAGTGGCTGTATTTGAGCCGCAGCTGATGCTCGACCAGATGCCGCCCATGGCTGCGCACGCCGCGCGCGCCCCAGCGCCCGTCCTTGAAGGAGCCGGCAAGGAACGCGTTGTAGTAGGCCAGCTCGAAGGAATCCATGTATTTGCTCTCGCCGGTCAGCGTGAACAGCTCGTAGCACACGCGCATCCAGTGGATCACGTCGCACGGCTCGGTGATGCCGTTGATCTGCCGGGCGGCGTTCGAAAACTGATCGTTAAAGCCCACGCTGAAGAGCGGATTCAGCTCGTATTTCACCAGCAGATCGTACATTGCGCGCACGGCGGCGAAGTATTTCTCCGTGCCGGTCACGCGGTAAAGCTCGAGCAGGCCGTCCAGGCAGGACATCATCTCATAGGCCTTCGCCCAGGTATCGCCCGGATACCAGTCGGCCACGGGCTTGCCGGAGAGCGCATTGGCGATGATGTTCGGCTTTTTGCCGTCCGCGCGGTCCCAGTCCTCGGCCATATCGACGCACAGCTTCAGATAGCGCGGATCGTTCGTGTAGCGATAGAGCAGCAGCATGGGCTTGATGATGGAGCCGCTGGGCATCCCCGCGAAGGTGCCCGTTTCGCCGAGCGTGAGATTCAGCCGCTCGAGCTGATCGATCAGGTGATCGGCCAGACGGCGCGCGCCGGTCAGGATCGCCTCATCGCCCAGCAGGTCGTACAGCTCGATCAGTCCCCAGAGCGTATACTTGCGGCACCAGATGTTCCAGCACCAGCAGCACTTCCAGCCGACCAGCTTTTCCGCGTCCTCAGCGGCGGGCGGACAGACGAAATCGTGGTTCCTGTAGGTGCCCAGGTAGCCGTCCGCCTCCTGAAGGGAGAGCATGGTTTCGGCCGACTTTTTCAGGAAGGCGTACAGCTCATGATTTCCGGTATAGCGGCACACGCGCGCGGCGCTGATGACCAGCTTGCCCCAGAATTCGCCGCGCCAGTAGCCGATGATGGTCTGGTCGTCCAGCTTTTCGCGGAAGGCGTCCTCCGCCTCTTTGAATATGCCGTTATAGGCTTCCTCGGAGAAGATGCGCTCTTCAAAAAAGCGCGCGCTCAGAATACCCGCGTAGCCGCCCAGGCGCGTGTCCTGCAAAAGCGGCGCATTGATCTTGTTGAAAACAGCGTCCGTCATGGCAGTGTTCCTCCCTCACAGCGTCAGTATGTTGTGGAAAAATCGGGGCCTGCGCCGCAGCGCACGCAGTAAATCCGCCGCGCCGCGCGATCAACCGTGAACACCGAAAACGCGCTTTCCTCGCCGGAACCGCGCGTCTTGAGGTGCAGCCGCCCGTCCCCGCACACCTGCGTCTCAAAGTTATCGCTGGCCGCAGACAGGCAGACAATGATGGGAATGCCGTCTGCCTTCCATGTGAAATCGCAGTGATGATGGCCGCAGAAAAAGCCGATCACATCGCGCGGGCCCTGCGCCGTATAATCGCAATGCACGTCATAAAAGAGCGCACCGCACCGCGCGGACGCGGCGTAGGCCGTCCCCCGCCTGCACGCGCAGATGATCTCCCACAGCGCGTCCCCGCCAAAGACCCGCTCGCAGCCGCCCTCAAACGGCGCGGGCAGCGGCGTGGTGTGCGCAAAGAACACAACGCCCCATTCCGGCGGCAGCGCGAGCGCCCTTTCGGCCACCCATTGCAGCTGACGGCCGTCCAGCGCCGCGCCCACCGGCTGACCGCAGGGAACGAGTCGACCGTCCTTAATGCGGTAGGTCAGATCGAATACATTGAGGAACACCGCGCGCAGCTTCGCCTCGGGCACGTCGTAATAGCCGTACATGCCCTTTTCGGCCTGATCGTCGCCCACGAAGCGCGCCCTGTGATGGCGCATCACTATATCGTACATTTCGTCCGGCAGCACGGCGTTTTCCTCCGGCCCGAACATATTGCGGTCGTGGTTGCCGTTGACCACCATCACCGGCGGCTGCGTATAGGTTTCCAGCAGATCGCCCAGCTCGCGCAGCTGAGAAAGCGCCATCTCCCTGCTCGTGCGCGCGTTGTTGCACAGATAGTCGCCGCCCAGGCAGGTGAACGCCACGCCCGCGCGCCGGTCGATCTCCCGCAGGGCGTAAAGCCCGCGTTCGGTCAGGGTCGTGCAGTTGTGCGTATCGGTCATAAAGGCGAAGGACACGGTATGCTCGTTTTTCAGATTATCCAGGCGGCTGACCGCGCCGTCGATCATTTCTTCCACATAGGAAGGCATGGTTCTGCTCATAGACGCCGCTCCTCACTTCAGCACAATGGGCTGCGTCCAGCTGACCAGTCCCTGAAAATCGCTCACGATGGCGCGCACCTGCCGCGCGTCCTCAGGCAGACGAAACGTATGCCGGGTGAGCTGCTGACCCTGAGCGGCGTGCGCGGGATGATAACAGGTTCGGCTGACGTTGATATGAATGTTGCGTGCCGGAGAGCATTCGACAATCGCCACGCCATCCTCAACGCGGAAGTCGTATATCTCGGGGGCCTTTTCACCCGCGCGGGCAAAGGAGGCGTAGAAGCTGCCGCGCTTTATGGCTCCAAGCAGCGCTTCATGCTTCAGCTCGGGCGCCTTGACCGTAATGTAGCCGCCCATATAGTCCGGCACATGACCGTGCGCATCGTCCGCGCCGAAGCACCACAGCCCGCTTCCACGCGCGCGCAGATATTCATAATAAAACTCGCTGACGCCGCTCTTCCATTCCTGCTCGCAGCTATAATTGATGATCTCCATGCCGGTCAGACCGCGCAGGCTGAACAGCAGCGCGGGATCGCAGTAGCTCCAGAACGGATGCGCATAGATCGCCATATTCCCATGCGCGGTCAGCTCGTCCACCAGCTCCTGCGGATGTGCGTTTTTTAGCCGCGTCCGGTCGAAGCGAAAGCCGTGCGCGTAGCCCGTCCCCTCAGGCGTGCCAACGCCCACCACATGATGAACGCCGCCCTGATAGACCGAATCGATCTCCGTGCCCGGGATCATCAAAAAATCGTCGTCATTCAGATCGTCATACACGCCATAGACGTTGTGATCGGTGATGGCGATAAAGTCATAGCCGTTGGACTTGTAGAGCGCCTTTGTGGCTTCGGGTGTCAGCTCGCCGTCCGAAACGGTGGTGTGAATATGCAGCGTGCCGCGATAGAAGCGCCCCTCGCGATCAAGCGTGCTTTGAATCATGTTTCATCTTTCCTTTCGCATCTGCAAAAAGAGAGGAGAAACCACTTTTCAAGACAGTTTCTCCTCTCATATGACAATGATATCAAAGTGTGTTTTCCAATGAGAGCGCCTGTAATCTCAAGCATGACTATCCTCTCCCGCGTCAGGCTGTCCAGACGCGAAAGCTGCCGCCTTAAAATTCAAAAACGCTTTTAGTCCTGCTTGCCCAGGCTGATATCCCTGAGCGCCGTGGTGTGGCCGGTCACATACTGATACACCGGCTGCGGGCGATAGGCCCAGCGCACGGCGTTGGTGATGACCAGCTGCACGTTCTTGTCGTGATAGCTGGGGCAGGACTCATGGCCGGGCTGGAAATAGAAGATACGGCCCAGTCCGCGGTGCCAGGTGCAGCCGCTGCGGAACACCTCGCCGCCGGGGATCCAGCTGACGAAGATCAGATCGTCGGGCTTGGGAATATCGAAATGCTCGCCGTAGGTTTCCTCGATGGGCAGATCGAAGTGATCCTCCAGGCCCTGCACGATGGGATGCGCCAGATCCATGACCCACAGGCGCGCCATCTCGCCGTCCTCGCGCCAACGCAGCTTGCCGGTGTCGGTGCCCATGAGCTTGTGGAAGATCTTGGAGGCGTGGCCGGAGTGCAGCACGATCAGACCCATGCCCTCCATGACGCGCTTGTACACGCGGTTCACGATCTCGTCGCTCACCTCGCCGTGCGCCATATGGCCCCACCAGGTCAGCACGTCGGTGTTGTCCAGCACCTCCTGGGTCAGGCCGTGCTCCGGCTCGTCCAGCGTGGCGGTGCGCACCTCAAAGTCGGGCTGCTTCCTCAGAAACTCGGCGATCGTCTCATGCATACCGTTGGGATAGATGGCGGCCACCTTGGGGCTGGACTTTTCATGGCGGAATTCATTCCAAACCGTAACGCGAATCATATTTCATATCCTCCCGTTTATTCATCCGTTATGCGCCATGCGCGTTCATTCACAGTTTATCATTTTTTGCCGCGCCGCGCAACACAAAAATGACCGCCGCCGCAAAAAACATTCCCTTCACCGCGGAATGGTCACGATGATCTCCACGTCGTCCTCATGCTCCACGACGCGCCCCACGACGCGCGCGTTGCTCCTTTGCAGCGTGCGCACGGTGTTCATCATGGCGTTGACGAACAGCCGGTGATCCCGGCAAAGCGACTTCACAGCCGGCGCGGCGAACGGCTCGGTCAGCATCCGCGTCACCAGCGCCTCGCTCTCGCGCACGCTCAGCCGCCCCTCGGCGATCTGGCGCGCGGCCGCAAGCTGACGCTGTTCGCCCCGCAGGCGGAGCAGCGCCCGGGCGTGGCGCTCGCTGAGGCCCGCCTTTTGCAGCACGTCGCGCACGCTGGGCGGCAGCTTCAGAAGGCGCAGCTTGTTGGCCACCGCCGACGGGCTTTTGAGCAAACGCTGAGAAAGCGCCTGCTGGCTGAGATGATGCTCGTCCATCCACGCGCGGTAGGCCTCGGCCTCGTCGAAATAGCCCAGCGGCTCGCGGTGCAGATTCTCCACCAGCGCGAGCAGCGCCGTGTCCCGGTCGCCGGGGGGCAGAATCAGCGCGTCCGCCGTGTCCAGCCCCAGCCGTCTGAGCGCCCTGAGCCGCCGCGCGCCGGCGATCAGCTCATAGCGCCCGCCCGCGCCGCGCCGCACGATGATCGGCGAGAGCAGCCCGTAGCGGGCGATGGACTCGGCCAGCTCGCCGATCGACGCGTCCGAAAACGTCTTTCTCGGCTGATGCGGATTGGGATCCACCTCGCTCAGCCGCACGGCCGTCAGCTGCCGCGCGCCCCGCAGCCTTCTCACCGGCAGCCTGTCCATGCCCTCCGTCATTGCGCGTCCCCTCCCGCTCTCATTGTCAATAGGCAGTATATTCGCCCGACGGGAGGATTTGCGCGCTCGACCAGAATTTTCCCCGCGCGCCGGACTGACGCGCATCTATGCCGTCACAGCGCGGCATACCGGCAGCGCGCCTCACATATGCTCGCGAATATAGCGGACGAAATGCGGCAGCTCCTCCCGCGCGTCGCGCAGCTCGGGATGCCATGTCTTTTCCCACTCGAGCGAGATATAGCCCGAATAGCCGTCCTTCTCCAGCAGACGCAGGATCGGAACGCGGCATAGAATTCCTCATAGCGGTCGCCGTAAATCTTATCGCTGTGCGCGACGTCCCAGAGGATGCCGTAATTCGCGCAGCCGACGCGCTCCGCGACGGCCAGCAGCCGCCCGGCGCTGTTGAAATTGCCGTGGCACTCCTGAAGGACGGTCACGCCCGCGCCCTCGGCGTAGCGGCACACCTCTTTAATCCCGTCCGCCACACGCGCGATCACAGCCCGCTCGTCGTCCTCGGGCGCGATGCGGTCGCCGAACACGCGCACAAAGCTCATGCCCAGCGCCGCGGCCACATCGACCGCCGCAAACGCATCGCTCAGCGCGTTTTCCAGATTGGCCGGATCGTGAAACGACGAGGACGCGCCGAAGCCGATCAGCTTTACGCCCCTCGCCTGCGCCGCGCGCCGCGCGTCCTGCTGCCTGCCAATGGCAAAGCAATCGATTTTATCGGCGCGCATCTCGCCGCCCACGCCGCGAATCTCCAGCCCCGCGTAGCCGTCCCGCGCCGCCTCGTCCAGCAGCTGCTCATAGCTCCAGCCGGGGCAGCCCAGTGATGAAAATGCCAGCTTCATCATCATACCCTCCCGCATTTTTGTTGCTGCTTTCATTGTATCACGCATCCGCGCCGCCCGCAAGCCGCGCTTCTTAACCGCGAATATGCTTGACAGACCGCGGCGGCAATGCTATCATACAAATACATCACTTTTACCGGCAATCGCTCGAAATATCGGCGCAATTTGACGCCTTGGAGGATTTCATCATGCAAAAATATCGTGTTGGCATCATCGGCGCAACCGGCATGGTCGGCCAGCGCTTCCTGACGCTTCTGGAAAATCACCCCTGGTTTGAAGTGACCGCGCTGGCCGCGAGCGCCCGCTCCGCCGGACAGACCTACCGCGAGGCCGTCGCCAACCGCTGGGCGTTCGACTGGCCGATCCCCGATTACGCCGCCGGCATGACCATACTCGACGCGGCCGACGTAAACGCGCTCGCCGAGAAGGTCGATTTCACCTTTTGCGCCGTCGATATGCCCAAGGATCAGATCCGCGCGCTGGAGGATTCCGTCGCCCGAACTGAAACGCCCGTCGTCTCCAACAACTCCGCGCACCGCTGGACGAAGGACGTGCCCATGATGGTGCCCGAGGTCAATTCCGATCACACGGCGGTCATCGAATATCAGCGCCGCCGCCTGGGCACAAAGACCGGCTTTGTGGCTGTCAAGCCCAACTGCTCCATTCAGGGCTATGTGCCCGCGCTCAGCCCGCTGCGCGATTTCGGCATTAAGCAGATCAGCGTCTGCACCTATCAGGCCATTTCCGGCGCGGGCAAGACGTTCAAGCGCTGGCCGGAGATGATCGACAACGTTATCCCCTATATCGGCGGCGAGGAAGAAAAGAGCGAAATGGAGCCGCTCAAGATCTGGGGCCATGTCGAAAACGGCGAGATCGTCAGCGCCGGCGCGCCGGTCATCAGCGCGCAGTGCTACCGCGTGCCGGTGTCCGACGGCCACATGGCCGCCGTGTCGGTGTCCTTTGACAAAAAGCCCCCGCGCGACGAGATCCTCGACCGCTGGAAGGCGTTCAAAGGCGCGCCGCAGGAGCTGAACCTGCCCTCCGCTCCGAAGCAGTTCCTGACCTACTTTGAGGAGGACAACCGCCCGCAGACCCGTCTCGACCGCGATCTGGAGCGCGGCATGGGCGTGAGCCTGGGCCGTCTGCGCGAGGACAGCATTTTCGATTACAAATTCGCCGCGCTGGCGCACAACACCGTTCGCGGCGCGGCCGGCGGCGCCGTGCTGACCGCCGAGCTGCTCTGTGCGCAGGGCTATATTCCGCACAAGTAAGGCGCATCGATTCTTCCATCCCTCCGTGCCACGCGCGCGGAGGGCTTTTTCATGTTTTGCAAAAACGTAATATAGTTGCTATTCTTCGGAACATAGTTGTTTACGAACCGCGCCGCGTGTGGTACTCTATGGGTGAATCACAAAATCCAGCCAAGGAGGACATAACCATGACACGTGAAGAATATATGCTCAAGCCCTTTAAGGACAACGCCGGTCTGATCGCCGAGCGCTCGAAGGCCGGCATCGAAAACGGCCGCAAGGGCTTCTGCACGATCGCCCTGAAGGACGAAAACGGCGCCCCCGTCCGCGAGGCGACCGTCAAGCTCACCCAGAAGACGCACGATTTCAAATACGGCGCGAACATCTTCATGATCGACGAATTTGAAACCGAGGAGAAGAACGCCGCCTACCGCGAGGTGTTTAAGCAGCACTTCAACATGGCCACAGTGCCCTTCTACTGGGACACGCTCGAGCCTGAGGAGGGCAAGCCGCGCTTTGCGAAGGATTCGCCCAGGGTGTATCGCCGCCCCGCGCCCGATCTCTGCCTGGAATACTGCGAGGAAAACGGCATCACCCCCAAGGCGCACTGCCTGCACTATGATCACTTTGAGCCGAAATGGCTGCAAAAGTACGACGAGCCGACGCAGTGGAAGAAGCTCGATAAGCGCATGGCCGAGTGCGCCGAGCGCTACGCCCACCGCATCCATGGCTGGGAAGTGACCAACGAGTCCTACTGGGGCAGCTACGTCACGCCCATGTACATCAATCCCCTGTTCATGGAGCGCTCCTTCCAGATGGCCGAGCGCCATTTCCCGATGAACGAGCTGATCTGCAACGAGGGCGGCGAGTGCTTCCGCGAGAACTTCCTCTACAACCGCTATCCCTACTTCATGCAGGTTGAACGCGCGCTGCTCAAAGGCGCGCCCATCGACACGATCGGCTTCCAGTATCACGTCTGGTGCGATGTGAACAACGAGGCCGACGTGGTGAAAAAGCAGTTCAACCCGGTCAATATGTACCGCGTGTTCGACACCTTCGCCACGCTGGGCCGCCCCTTCCAGATCACCGAGGTCACCTTCCCCTGCCACGATCCCTTCAGCCGCGAGGCCGAGGATATTCAGGCCGAGGTGCTCAAAAACCTCTACACCATCTGGTTCGGCGAGGCCAATATCGAGGCGGTCATCTACTGGAATCTGGTGGACGGCTACGCCTTCAACGCCGAGCCGGGCGACTTCAGCTGCGGCGAAAACAAGCTGGCCGGCGGCCTGATGCACTTCGACATCACGCCCAAGCCCGCGCTGAAGGTGCTCCGCGATCTCTTCACGAAGCAGTGGCGCACCAACGAGACGCTGACCGTCGGCGAGAGCGGCTGCGCGGCCTTCAAGGGCTTCTATGGCGAATACGACGCGGAGGTCACCGCAAACGGCAGAACCACGCATCACGCCATCCACCTCTCCAGGACCCCCGACGCAAATCCGACCTTCACGCTGACCGTGTAAAAGCGCATAAAGCGCCCGCCATCGCACGTCTGTCCGTGCGGCGGCGGGCGTTTTTTACGCCTATATCAGACTCAGCCGTCAGTCCATGACAATGGACTTCCGCTTTCCGTTCTTTCCAACGGGATATTCCCTCATGCGAACGACATAATCGAGATTGACGACATTCTCCTTTCCGTCCTTTTCGATAACGACGGCGTTGTCAATAACCTCTTTCAGAATCCCGTCTATGTTGCTCTCCGAAATCAGATAGAGCAGAACGTCCCTGCCGATAAAGCGCTTCGCAAGCTCCTGCATTTCCGTATCCCCCTTCTTTCTTCCGATCCTCGCCCTGATCCGCCGCAGCCGCCCTTTCCGTTTCAAATAACCCATATACAGCAGGAAAATCAGCGGCAGATAGCACAGCCACCACGTCTCCATCGCTTTCGGCCTCCCCTTCTTCGATCCGCCGCTCAGATGATCTCCGGCAGATGCCAGCGGGTAGAAAGCACGCTGGTCTTGGCGTCGCCCGGAAGCCGCTGATAGTAGACGGTCAGTATCTCGCCGTCCGGCAGCTCGACCGAGGCCGGATAGCCCAGATCGCCGTCCAGTCCGTCGTCGCGCAGGATCAGCTCGCCGCTCCAGGTTACGCCGTCACGGCTGAGGAGCGCGCGCTGGCCGAACGGCTCGTGCCGGTAGCCGTAAACGCACACGATCACGCCCGAGGAGTGCAGCAGCATATGCGCGGGCGCGCCGTCGCAGGGCAGACGCACGGGATCGCTCCATGTGGCCCCGCCGTCGGTCGAGCGGCTCAGCCATGTGGCGATGGTGTCCTTCTCATGCACGCGCAGGCTGCACAGAAGCGTTCCGTCGGCCAGCTCCACCGGATGCGCCTCGTGGATTTCGTCCCACCTAAAGCCGCGCGGGCAGATCAGCGCGCCGATTTCGCGCCAGCTTTCGCCCTGATCGTCGCTCACGCACACGGCCACATCGCGCGCGACGGGGCGCATATCCTCTTCCGGAAAGCGCTTGCCCGCATAGAGCAGCGCGCCGTTTTTGAGCAGAATCGGGCCGTGCGGGGCGCTGACGGGCGCGCGTCGGGGCGCGCTCCACGTTTTGCCGCCGTCCGTACTCAGGCGCGTCCAGCTGCCCTTGTGCGCCTTCACCGTCTGATCGTCCAGCGCGCTGACCTTGCCCTCCATCCACGAGCGAACCGCGCCGCTCATGCCCCGCCGATACTCGGCCAGAAATTCGCGCGAATCGAGCGTAAACCAGGTGATCATCACGCTCTGGCCGCCCAGCGCCACAACGCCCACGTCGCGGTCGTCCAGCGGCGAATCGTGAACGACATGAGGCTCCGTCCACGTCTTGCCGCCGTCATGGCTCTCGCTCAGCACGCTCTTGCCCCACGGGCAGATGTGTCCCCAGCGCAGCCCGGACGCGCCCGCAATCAGCGTGCCGTCCGCCAGACGCGCGATCGACGGCCAGCCGAAATAGCCGAAATCGCAGTTCGGCACACGACAAACCACACCGTTTTCTCCATTGACATGAATGCTCATAACCGCTTCCTCCTCACATTCCCTGCCGGAGCCGCGCTCACTTCAGCCAGTCCGGCTCCTCATATTTGTGCTTCATCCCCAGCGCCATGACGTTGCGGCGAATTTTCTCGCGCTCGTTTTCGCTTTCGCAGCGATAGGGATGAAAGTGTATCCAGCCCAAATCCTTGAAGTGATAGGCTTCCTCGTCGCCGATGCCGCAGTTAAACGAATCGGGAATGGGCACGCCCGCCGTCATGGCCGCCTTGAATTCGTCCAGATAGTCGGTGTAGACGTCCCGCGGCCACGCGCCGTGCTTTGTGCAGACCGACGCAGCCAATCCCGCCGCCTCGCCCAGCGCGCCCAGCGTGCGCATGACGCGGATCGCCGAAAACGCCACATGGCTGGCGCTCACATCGCGGCCGCCGAGGAAGAGATTGCGCACATCGCGCGCGTACAGGCAGCGATACGGCACGGGATAGGGCTTCACGATGCCCCTGTGATACGCGAACGAGCGGAACGCCTCGCCGAAGCGCGCCTCGTTGTCCGGCTCGGGGAAGTGTATGTCGATCGACCAGGTGATGCAGGCCGTCGCGTCGTCATAGACGTTCGGCGTTTCGAGATCGGCCTGCGTGAGGATGTGATCGCCCACGACGCGATAGCTCTCGCGCTTGCCGCCGATGGGCGAGATCCATTCGAGCGCGTCCCGGGCATACTCGCCGCGCCGCTTCGAGAGATTCTTCTGGAAATTCCAGTTGCTGAATATGGCGCGCAGGCCGTAATCGCGGATATACTCGATGTCCTCCACCATGTCGCGCCTGAAGCCCGCCTCCTGCTCCCAGTCGCCCGAGCGCACGAAATAGCAGGTGTCCTCATCAAAGTCAAAGCCCCAGTCGATCGCCGGGAAGGGCGTTTCTTCATCCCGCGGCTGAGAATACCAGCGCAGCGAATGGCCCATGACCAGCCGCTGATAATCCGGCGCGCCCAGCGATTCGCCGAACGTATCCGCCGCCTCGCGGCCATACATCACGGCGCAGTCCGCCATACGGGCAAGCGTCGCGTCGCCGGTGCAGTCGGCAAACAGGCGGGCATGATAGCGCGTCTTTCGGCCCGTGCGCACGTTGGTGGTCACGACTGCGGTGATGACGTCCCCGTCCTTCTCGAGCGCGGTTATGTGCTCCCACAGCGCAATATCGCATTTTGTCTCCTGATATTCGAGCGGCTCGAAGGCAAACTTCTTGCGCGCGTCCTCGAAATATTCGGCGGGATAGATGGTCGGCCTGCCCATGACCGGCGCGATCTCCCGCACAACGTCGCCCAGGCGCGGATACGGCGGCAGATGGATCTGACCGCCCATGCACACGCGGATGTCCGAGCTGTTGCAGCCGCCCAGCACGCCGCGGTCGTTGACGAGCAGCGTTTTCGTGCCGGTGCGCCGCGCCGCAAGCGCCATGCACACGCCCGCCACGCCGCCGCCCGCGACGATCAGATCATAATCCTCTTCACATTCGGCAATTTCATGCCAGTTCAGTGCGCGGCGCATCTCCTCAATGGCCGCCGTATCGTCCGGCGGCGTAAAGCCGAGGTCGTCGGTCATATAGATCGCGTCGCAGCGGCCGTTAAAGCCGGTCAGATCGTGCAAAGCCAGCGTGTGCCGCCCCGCGCCGAGATCAATCTCGCCCGCCTTCTGCCATGCCCACGCCGCGCCGTTCGTGCCCAGCACAGTCGGAAGCGGCTCTCCGTCCACGCGCACGTCGAAGCGCCCCGCCGGCGTGCCCTTGCCCCAGACCGCCGTCCAGTCCCGCGTGCGCGCCCACACCGCATAGCGCCCCGCGCTCACGTCGATTTCCGTCTCCGCGTCGGCCACGGGAACGCCCAGACCGTGCGCCATGATATAGGGCGAACCCATCTGATCCATGGACTGCTGATCGATCGCCCAGCCGCCCAGATTTTTGAACGACTCGGCTTCTATAAAATACTGATTCATGGCTCTCTCCATCCTTTTCGTTTTGATCTCCGGATGTTAAATCCATTATATCAGCCCGCCGCCTCAAACACAAGAGCCGCCCGCGAATTATCGCATCGGCAGGAAAATGCGCGCCGCGCCGCGAAATAAACAAATATAGTCATTTGCACGCCCCAAAGAAAGGATACCGCCATGCCCATTCAGATCATCAAGGATTTTGCCGCCACGCTGGACGTCGATATCGTAGTCAACGCCGCCAACCGCAACCTCCGGCAGGGCACCGGCCTGAGCGATGCGCTGTTCAAGGCCGCGGGCGCTGCCGAAATGCGCGCTGCCTGCGAAAAACTCGGCTCCTGCGCGCCCGGCCACGCCGTGATCACGCCCGGCTTCAGGCTGCCCGCCCAATATGTGGTTCATGCCGTCGGCCCGATCTGGGTGAACGGCCGCCAGCACGAGAGCAAGCTGCTCGCTTCCTGCTATCGGGAGGCGCTGTCTCTCGCCGCCGCCCAAAAGGCGCGCTCAATCGCCTTTCCGCTGCTCTCCACCGGCCCCTACGGCTACCCGCGCGAAAAGGCGTTCCGCATCGCCATGACCGAGCTGGCCGCCTTCCTCGAAAAGCGGGAAATGACGGTCTATCTCTCCGTCTATGATCCCCGCACAACGCGTCCGGATGCGGAAACCTGGTCGGCGCTGTCCAGCTATATCGCGCATCCCGAAGCGCGCGAGCCGCTCGAGGACGTCGCCGACGAGCTGCCCTCGCTGAACGAAATGCTCCTTGAGCCGGTCGCCCCCGAGCCGATCGCCGAGCCTGCGCCGGAGATACCCTTCATCGAGCAGGTCATGGCGCGCACCCGCGAGAAGGGTCTGTCCGAAAGCGCATTGAGCCGCCGCGCCAACATGACGCTCGCCCGCCTTTCCGCGCTGCGCAATCGTCCCGACGAGCTGCCCGACCGCGACGCGGCCATGGCGCTGTGCGTCGCGCTGTCGCTGACGGAGGATGAAGCGCGCGCGCTGCTCGCATCGGCCGGACTGTTCCTGCTGCCCCGCGACCGCAGAGACGCGATCATCGGCTTTTTCATCGGCCTCGGCGCGGATATATACGCGCTCAACGCCGTGCTGTACGCCTGCGGAGAAAGGCAGCTGTTCTTCATATAAGCAAAGGGCGCTCCGATTCAGCGAATCAGAGCGCCTCTTTTTCTATGATCGTCAGTCCGCGAACAGCTTCGTATCGAGCTTTGCCCTTTTGAGCATATACAGAAGCGGCAGTCCCAGCGCGTAGCAGGCGGCCGCCTCGCCCAGGCCGATCCAGAGCATGATCAGCGGCAGCGGCATATCGGACAGGCCGCTCAGCACCAGCCCGATGATCACGGCGTTGAACAGCACCGGCGCGAGCGCCGCCAGAGCAGGCCGATTGCGCAGTTTGCGCGTCACAAGCGCCGCGCCCAGCGTGGCCAGCGAGCCGAAAACAATGTCGATCACCGTGCTGCCGCCCAGAAGATTGGCCAGCAGGCAGCCGATGAACAGGCCGGGCACGGCGGCGGGCGTGAGCACGGGCAGTATGGTGAGCGCCTCGGAAACGCGCAGCTGAACCTCGCCGTAGCTGATGGGGCGCAGCAGCAGCGTGAGCGCGCAGTAAATGGCGGCAATGACGGCCGCGCGGGTGATGAAACGGGTATCCTTCTTCCTGAACATGATCGTCATATCCTTTCCGCATAAAAAAAATCCGCATGGAAGCCCACACAGATTGGAGCCTGCATCCCATCGCCTATGAAAAGACAAACAAAAAAGGCGGCGCATCTTCCAATCTCTCAGCGAGTCTTGGTTGAACACTGCCCTGGTCATCTTTCCCCGCAATGGGAACAAACTCTGACCGCGCCAAAAACAGCGCGGAACCTGGTTTTGTTTATAGACAGGAGGGCCTCGAACTGTCTGTTATGCGATTGTACACAGCCGCGTTTGCAAACGACTTTTTTATTATAGCGCGGCGCGGCGCGTTCATCGCGCACGGGATTGTAAAATCGCGCCGCAGTGTATGATTCTTCCAAATTGTGGCCATAATGTCACAATGAAAGCGCGGCTTTGGCGGCCCGGGGGACTGGACGAAATCGCCTCCATTGTACTATAATAGAGGCGAGCGATTTCCAACCGAATCGCCGCTCCAGGCATCATCATCACATTCAAGGAGTGATTCATTATGGCCAATCGCATCATGCTCAATCAGACTTCCTATCACGGCGCGGGCGCCATCGCCGAGGTGGCCGCCGAGGCCAAAAGCCACGGCTTCAAGAAGGCGCTGGTCTGCACCGGCCCCACGCTGCTGCGTCACGGCGTCACCGCCAAGGTGACCGATATTCTGGATAAGAACGGCCTGAGCTACGAGATTTTCTCCGACATCAAGGCCAACCCCACCATTGAGAACGTTCAGTCCGGCGTGGCCGCCTTCAAGGCCGCGGGCGCGGATTACATCATCGCCATCGGCGGCGGCTCCCCCATCGACACCGCCAAGGCCATCGGCATCATCATCAACAACCCCGAGTACGCCGACGTGCGCAGTCTGGAGGGCGTCGCGCCCACCAAAAACCCCTGCGTGCCGATCATCGCCATTCCCACCACCGCCGGCACGGCCGCCGAGGTGACCATCAACTATGTCATCACCGACGTTCAGAACAAGCGCAAGTTCGTCTGCGTCGATCCGCATGATATGCCCCTCGTCGCCGTCGTCGATCCCGAAATGATGGCCTCCATGCCCAAGGGCCTGACCGCCGCCACCGGCATGGACGCGCTCACTCACGCCATCGAGGGCTACACCACAAAGGCTGCCTGGGAAATGACCGATATGTTCCACCTCAAGGCCATCGAGATCATCTCCCGCTCGCTGCGCGGCGCTGTCGCCGGCACGCCCGAGGGCCGCGAAGGCATGGCTCTGGGCCAGTACATCGCGGGCATGGGCTTCAGCAACGTCGGACTGGGCATCGCCCACTCCATGGCGCACACGCTGGGCGCCGTGTACGACACGCCCCACGGCGTGGCCTGCGCCATGACGCTGCCGCTGGTCATGGAGTTCAACCAGGAATCCACCGGCGAGAAGTATCGCGAGATTGCGCGCGCCATGGGCGTGAAGAACGTCGATTCCATGACGCAGGCCGAATATCGCGCCGCCGCCATCGACGCCGTGCGCAAGCTGTCCGCCGACGTAGGCATCCCCACCAAGCTGGAGGCGCTCAGGGAAGAGGATCTGCCCTTCCTGGCCGAATCCGCGAGCAAGGACGCCTGCGCGCCCGGCAACCCGCGCGAAGCCAGCGTGGCCGATTTCACCGCGCTGTTCCGCAAGCTGATGTAATGTCATTCTCCGATATCCGGCCGTCTGAACTGGCGGTCGGATATTTTTTACGCCCCATCCGCAACCACGGCTCTCCTTTTTCCGTCTATTGACTGTATTCCAAAATGGAGAGCGAACGGCGCTTTCTGAATTTCAAAACGCGTGCAAATTCAAAAAAGCGAACGAAAAGGAAGTGTTTTGCGTGAAAAGGCGATATTTGTGGTTCCCGCTGCTGATCCTTATTTTCATACTGGCTCAGGCGCTGCCCGCGCTGTGCGAAAACGGCGACGCCCCCTACGCCGGGCCGGTGCTCGTGTTTCAAGCCCCGCGCGACGCGGAGCTGACCAGCACGGAAAGCTCGGTCGATTCCTACTTCCAGACGCTCTACTGTCCCGGCCTGACTGAAACGATCATGTCCGGCGCGTTTACATCCGCCGAGGCCGCCGAGGATAAGCTCGTTTCGCTCTTCGGCGAGGCCGCCTCTTCCGCCGCCGTCAGCGACGCGCTGGACGCCGTGGCCGGATATTCCGCCCGCTGGACGAGCTTCACCGCCGGCAGCGGAGAAAATATCGCCGTCGTCAACGCCGTCGTCGTCTACGGGCCGCGCACGTTCGTCTTTGCCGCCGTCGTGCCGCAGAGCGTCTATCGCGGCGATGACAACGGCGAAAGCTGGTCGGACGAAATATACAATCAGATCATGTCTCTGGATCTGTTCGACCCCGACGCGAAGCTCGTCATCGCCATGGAGGACGAGGACAGCGCCGCGTTCAGCAAGCCCGCGGCCAACGTGGTCATCGACGAGGAGGCCGGCGCGTTCCTGCTCACCGCGCTCTCCGATCTGACCTCCGTCCGGCTGGTCAACGTCCGCGCGGACGAGAAGGGACAGCTGAGCGCGGGCGACACGCTGGGCGAATGGGCGAGCCTGAAGGCCGGGCAATCGCTGCGCGTGCAGGCCTATTTCCCCGAAATCATCCCGACGCTGGCCATTGAATACACCACCGCCGAGGGCGAGAGCTGCCTGCGCTTCATCACCGACAGCAAGCTCGACGGCACGCCCATGCTGATTAAGGAATAACGCGCGTCGCTTCATCCGCTCCGATCTGTTCGGGGCGGCTCTTTTCATGCGGCGGCACAGGCGATACTAAATTTTTGACAGCACGCGCCCCTCTGTGCTATAATACCCTCAGCCAATCAACGACAGGAATTTGGAGGACGACATCATGAGCAATTTCTTTGAAACCAACGCCCAGGCGCTGGCCAATTTCGCCCGCGTCTCCCAGAGCGTCGGCGCGCGCGCCGATTATGTGCAGGGCGGCGGCGGCAACACCTCCGTCAAGCTGGCCGGCGGCCTGATGGCCATCAAGGCCTCGGGCTACTGCCTGAAGGACATCCGCGAAAACAAAGCCTACGCCGTGCTCGATTACGCGTCGCTGCGCCGCTTCTATCTGGAGAGCAATCCCGCCGATTTCGAGGACGTCGAGAAGGCCGGCTCCGCCAGGGCGAAGGAATACACGCTGACCGTCGAGGGCCTGGACGCGCTGCGCCCCTCGGTCGAGGCGGGCTTTCACTCGCTGCTGGATACCTACGTCGCCCACAGCCACAGCGTCTACGCCAATCTGGCCGCCTGCTCGAAGGAGTGCGCCGCCATCGTTGAAAAGGCGCTCGCCGGCGCGGATTACACCTGGGGCATCGTGCCCTACACCGATCCCGGCGCGCGGCTGACCTTCTCCATCCGCGACGAGCTGAACCGCGTCGAAAAGGAAACCGGCCGCCGTCCCGCCGCGATTTTCATGATCAATCACGGCCTGATCGCCCACAGCGACGATCCCGACGAGTGCCTGCGCATCCATTCCGACGTAAACGCCCGCATCGCCGCCGCATTCGGCCTGGCGAGCGACGCCTTCCCCGCCGTATCGGTCAAGTCGGCTGAAAACGGCCTGATCGAGGCCGACGCGCCCTATCTGAGCGAGCAGCTGGCCAAGGGCGATTACACCGAGAAATTCTTCCTCGAATCGCCGCTCTATCCCGATCAGCTGGTGTTCCTCACAGGCGCGTTCCGCATCACCGACGATCTGCCCGAGGAAGGCTGCTGCACCGTGAACCCGAAAACCGGCCGCGTGCTGTTCAATATGCCCGCCGCCAAGGCGCAGGTCATCGCCGAGACGCTGACCGCCGTGGTGTTCATCTGCCGCCAGATCGAGGCGCACGGCTACACGCTCTCCACGATGGGCGAGGCCGCCAAGGCCTTCATCGCCAACTGGGAAAGCGAAAAATACCGCCGCTCCCTCGCCGGCAAGAAGGGCTGATCCTCCCGCATAAAATGCGCTCCGAACGCGAAAAAATCGCCGCGTCCGGAGCGCTTATCTTTTGGCAGGCCCAAAAGGGCGTTCAAAAATGGCAGTTTTTCCCCCGCTGCGCATGCGCCAAAGGGAGAGAACAGCGGCCCTTTCACCGGCTCGGCGCAAAAAGCCGCATGGGGGCGATGGAAAATCAGAACTTCGCCGCGCCAAAACGGTGTGGCTCCATCACAGGCCCCGATAAAACGCCGCGCCGCCGTTCATCGCATATCTATTTCAATTTCATCGGGCACTTCAACCTCCGCGCCGCCGTCCCGCAGCGCGACCGTCAGCGGGCCGAAGGGCGTGGGCATGACGACCTCCGCCCAGTCAAGCCCCATCGCGTCGGGGTGCAGCGCGATCCGGCGAAAGCCCGGCTCCAGCATCTCAAAGCCCATGATCCGGCAGGGCAGCTGATAGGCCGGCGTGCCGCCCCAGGCGTGGCTGTGATCGAAGCTGTAGCTGCCGCCCGGCTTGATCCAACCCTCCTGCAAGCCCTTATCGCACGCATCGACCATCGGCTTCCAGCGATCGATCAGCTTCATGCCGTAGGGATTGAACAGGCCGGTTTTCCAGAGCGCGTCCAGCACATAGTGCGCAAAATACGGCTGGAAATCGATCAGCGTCTCGTCCTCCATGACGCGCCGCATGATCTTTTGCGCCTTTTCACCCGCGCACAGGCCGCACAGCACGGCCATGGTGTTGGCCTGCTTGGAATAATAGCGCTTGCCGACATTCTCGGGCATGAACGCGGACACGTCCGTCATGTCCTCCGGCAATGGCCGCGTGCAGGGCATCTGCGGCGTGTTCAGGCCGTCGAAATACAGACCGCGCGTCTCGTCGTACAGGCGCGCGTTGAACGCCGATCTGACCTTCTCCGCGCGCGCTTCGCAGTCCCGCGCGGCGCTTTCATCGCCCAGCCGACGGCAAATACCGCCGGCGGTGCGCAGCGCGCGGTGATAGAGCGCCGTAAGCACCGTCTGGCCGAGCGCCTTGGGCGGGTGGTGCATGGACAGACCGTCCACCGTAATCCAGTCCACAAACATCCAGCTGGGCGGCGTTTCGATCAGGCCGCTCTCGCCCACATAGCCGGCAAAGCGGTCGAGCAGCCTGTCCAGCGCGGGCCGCGTCTCATGCAGCAGCGGCTCGTCGCCCGTGAACATGAACAGATCGTGCAGCATCTCCACCCAGATCAGGCTGTAGGTCGTGTGGAACATAAAACCGTCGGCCCTGTTCAGCCAGTCGGCGGTGCGGATCACGTCCTCGCGGATCAGACGCGGATCGCCGAAGGTGAAATAGGTCATCAGGCTCTCGATATAGTAATCACCCGTGCAGCCCAGCGTTTCCTGATGGCGCGGGCTGTCCAGATGCAGGCTCTGGCGGCAGATCTTCAGCGTATGGCGGCACACGTCGTAGACCCTTTCGAGCGCCCTGTCGCCGCAGCGGAACGCGCCCTCGCTCCGCACGGGATAATGCGTCGATATGAGCGCGAAACGCTCGATCTCGGCGGGCGCGTCGCTGTGATTGACCAGCCGGATATGGCATCCGCCCACGCTGTACATCCGGCTTCCGCGGTGGCTGAGATTGCCGTCCGCAACGATGAAATCGCCCTTTTCCTCCTGCCCCTCCAGCTCGAAGGGCGTAACGGTGATCTCGCAGCGCCCCCGCGCCTTCAGGTCAAGGGCGATATACCCGGCGTATATGCGGTCAAACAGCACCGTGATCTCCGCCGTTCTGCCCGCCGCGGCCGAGAGACGGTCGCCGCCTTCAACGGGCGAAAGCCGCTCCTCGTCCAGCAGAGGCAGCGGCGACACGCGCAGCGTCCAGACGGACGGCACGCGCGCGGCGTTCATCCAGCCGTCGGGCATGCGCGTGTAATCATACGCGCGCGCGGAAATATAGCGGGGATTCAGCCGCGCCTGCCAGCTTTCATCGGTGCAGAATTCCTTAGTCGTTCCGTCGGCATATTCGGCGCGCCCTTCCAGATAGAAGCCGCCGTGCCCGCAGGAATAGTCGGTCATGACCGCGGGCGAGAGCTGAACGCGCGCAAAAAGCGCGATTTTTTCCGTTTCCGGGCGCAGCTCATAGCGCGTCGCGTAATAGCGCGGCATGGGCTGCGTGTTGCCGTAATCGCCGCCCGCGCACACCGGCCCCATGCCCAGGAAGCGCCCTTCCGCCCACAGCCAGTATTTCGTATCGCCGCTCACGGTCAACGTCACGCGGACGGGGCGCGCGCACAGCGCAATTTCCTTTCGAAATTCCGCCATGGCGAAGGGCGCGTCCTTCGGCTCGGCAAACGTCGTGCAGCGCGTCGTCTGATAGGCGGGATATTGTTCCGGGTTCAGCCAGATCCAGTCGGCCATGCTCTTTCTCCTTTGCTATCCGAATGTCCTGAGCGCGTTGAACGCGAACGTTCTGCGCCCGTTTTCAACCGGCTCGTCCGTATCGAGCGCAATCAGATACAGCGCCTCGCCCCACACGCTTCGCCAGCCCTCCGGCACGTCGAGCCTCTGCCGCGAGGCGGTCAGCCCCGGCTCCCAGCGCATACGCACCGGCCCAAGCTGCGCCCAGCCGTCGCCCAGCTCAGGCTCATAGGGTGTGATGAAGTGAAAGCTCACCGATGAAAAATCCTTCAGATCGAAAAATTCCATCAGCTGCACGGTGTTCTGGGGGCGCTCGTAGACCAGCGTCCTCTGCCAGGCGTACACGCCGCTCTGGGGCGGATAGGCCGCGGCGAGATTCATGGAGATCATGGCATAATCGTCCTCCAGCCGGCAGGAAACGTCCTGCGCTCCAAACGACGCGCCCAGGCTCTGCCCCGCGCCGCCGATCAGCGGCAGATTGTGATAGGCCGTATCGCCGAGAAAGCCCGCGTCGGCCAGCACCGGCTCGCCCTCGCAGAACAATATGAAATTGCCCGCGTCGGCATGGGCGCTCACATCGCCGTTCGCGCCGCCCCGCACGGCCAGCGCCAGCGCGCGCTCGCTGTCCTCTTCCTGACGCGCCACCATGATCTGCGCCAGCGCGTAATAGCCCTGCCGCCTGAACGGCGGGCGCACGGCCTCCTCCGCCATGGCCTGCTCGTTGAACAGATCGGCCGAAAAATGCAGCAGATTGCCGCCGCGCGCTTCCTGCTCCTGCGTGCGGCTGAGAAATACGCCCAGATCGCAGAGCGCCTCATCCTGCACATACGCGCCCAGCCGGTAGAGCAGCGCGGCGGGCAGCGCCGTCCTCATTGAATGAGCGCCCGCGTTCAGGAACCAGCCCTGTGCCATATGGCAGAACACGGGATAATGCGCCATGAGCCGGATCTGCTTTTCGCGGCGCATATCCACGCTGCCGCGGCTCACCGAGAGCGCCATCATCACAATGTCGATCACCGGCTCAACGATCTGCGCCCAGTCGTCCACGCCGCCGGGAATGCTGCCGTCCGCAGGCAGCGCCATGAGCAGGCGGTCGAACAGATCCATCGCCTTGCCCGCGCACGCCCAGCGGTGCTGACTCGATTCCTCAAACGTCAAAAACGCCATCATGCAGCCGCTCAGGCAGCGCATGGCGTCGCCCTTGGGGCCGCACATCCACACCGTGCCCGCCAGCGTGCGGAACGGCCGAATCACCCGCCGGTCAACCTCGCGGACAATGCGCTCGATCAGCTGCGGCGACACCGCGTCCAGCCGCGAGGAAACCATCTGCACCGTCAGCGCCAGATCGCAGGCCGTTTCCGCCGCCGAGCGATCGACGCGCGGCTGATCCGCATCGGGCAGCGGACGATCGCCGCGCCCCTGCGCCGAAAGATTGTTGGCCGGAGACACCCAGCTGCTCTCCTCGCAGATCGCCCAGACGACGTCGGCCAGCTTCATGTCATAGCGCCCGTCCGGCACGACGCAGCTGCCAATCACCAGATCGCGCAGCATTTCGCGCCGGATCCGGCGGTTTTTTTCATAATCGGCGGCAATGCCGGCGCGGCTGAAGCTGATATAGCTCGAGGCCGTCAGCATCGGAACGGGCGCGTCCATCCACTGATCCGCGCGCGCCGTCAAGCGCTGCCGCTCGGCGGGGGGCAGCTCCTCCCAGGCCGCTCGATCCTCGGCGGGCAGCGCCATGATAAACTCCGTCGCGCCCTGCATATCGACCAGCAGCCTGTCCCGGTATTTTTCCAGCATAATGCCCTCCGTCAGTCAACCGTCACCCAGCCGTGCAGCGCCGCCGAGGCCGCCATGCAGTCCAGCAGACGCTGGAGCCGCGCGCCCTCCTCCAGGCCGGGCGCGGGCGTTTCGCCCCGTGCGAGCGCGTTTAAGAAGCTGAAATAGCAATGCATATGTCCGCGCTCCCAGCCGATGGCGTTCTTGGCCGGAAGGAAGCTCCCGCCCGGCGCGGGATAGCGCCCCACGCACTCGATGCGCGTATAGCCCCGCATCCCGCCCAGCGGCACCTCGGGCTGCGTGTTGTCATAAAACTCCAGCCAGCCGGGATTGTCCAGATTCCAGCGGATCGCGCCCTTCGTGCCGGTGATTTCGAGGAACATCACGTCGGTCGTGCCGGCGGTGATCTTGCTGGCCTCGACCGTGCCCAGCGCGCCGTTCTTGAGCCTAAGCATCATCAGCGCGTGATCCTCGGTCACGTCATGGCAGATTCCGCCCTCGCGCGTCGGCCGCTCGGGATAGAGCGTATTTTCGGCGCACAGCACCTCGGCGGGCTGCTGGCCGATCAGCCATGTGACCAGATCGAGCGCGTGCGAGCCCAGATCAAGCAGCACGCCGCCGCCCACGCCCTGCTTCCAGCCCATGGGCTTATCGGGATCGATCGAGCCGGAATGGAGATAGCGGCAGGTAAAGGAAAGAATCTCGCCCACGCGGCCCTCGTCGATGATTTCCTTCGCGCGCAGCGTAGAGGTGAAAAAGCGGTTGTGCAGCGCGATCTGCACCTTGCCCTTCGTGCCCTTCGCCGCCGCAAGGATGCGCTGCGCCGATTCATAATCGACGGTCAGCGGCTTGTCCACATAGACGTTCTTGCCCGCCTTCAGCGCGTCGATCACCATGCGCTCATGGTCGGCGTTGGGCGTGCAGACGCTCACCACGTCGATGCGCGGATTGCTGAGCAGATCGTGATAGTCGCCCGTGGCGTACTCAAAGCCCAGCTCGCGGCGCGCCTTTTCCGCCTTGGACACCGTGCGCGAGCACACGCCGATCAATTTGGCCTCAAAGCCCGCGTCCGGATAAAACAGAGGCAGCGCGCGGATGGCCAGCGTGTGCGTGCGCCCCATAAAGCCCCAGCCGATGATGCCGATTCCGATTGTCTTCATAATTGTTTCTTCCTTTCGCGGTCTGATAGACACAGCGCTCATATTATATATCTATTCTAGCCGCCCCGGCGCAAAAAGTCAATCGCGGCACTTTTGTTTTTCTGAGAGGATGTGGCGCTTATTTTTATACATGATTTTGTATGTTAATGGACGTTAAAAGTGTAAATATTCGCTCATACCCCTTGACACACTTATATTTATGCGCTACAATAGCGTCACTGAAACGAAGAAAGGCGGCGCAATCCCATGATGAAATCCAAAATGAAGAAAATCCTGCCCATCGCTCTGGCCGTCATGCTGTGCCTGAGCTCGGTGAACGCCCTGGCCTGCACGGCGATTTACGTCGGCGCTGATCTGACGAAAGACGGCTCGACGATATTCGCCCGCTCCGAGGATATTTCCAACAGCTACAACAAGCTGTTCTATGTCGCGCCTGCGGGCAAGCACACGGCCGGCGAGGTCTACAACGGCTGCTACGGCTTCAGCTACACATTCACCAAGGACAGCTACGGCTACACCGCCTTCAGCGACGATAACGGCAGCGGCGTCTGCCCGGACTGCGGCGGCGAGCACGCCCACACCCCCTACGCGGCGGGCGGCACCAACGATATGGGCGTAACCGTGAGCGCCACCGAAACCATCGGCTGCTCCGACGCGCTCTATGAGGCCGACCCCTACGTCGATACCGGCATTGAAGAAGCCGAAATCCCCACCGTGCTGCTGAGCGAGGCCGCCACGGCGAAGGAAGCCGTCGAGCTGCTGCTGAGCATCTATGACAACGCCGGCTGCGCGGGCGGCTCGGGCGTGTTTGTTGCCGACGACAAGGAAGTCTGGTACATCGAGAACGCCTCCGGCACGCAGTATGTCGCGCTGAAGCTCTCCGCCTCCATGGCGTTCGCCCAGCCCAATATGTCGATCATCGGCCTGATCGATCTGGACGACGCCGAAAACGTCATCGCCTCGAAGGATCTCATCGCCGTGGCTGAAAAGGCCGGAACCTATGTCGGCGACAAGGAGAAGAACACCATCGACTATGTGGCCTCCTACAACGCCGATCAGACCGCCGGCAGCCGCATGGTGAACGCGCTGGCCTTCTTCAACGCCGCCACCGCCAAGGACGAGCCGGAAGCGGCCGACTACACCATATCCAATGTGGATGCGGACGGCAACATCGTGCCGATGTACACCAGCATCACGCTCGACCACGCCTACAGCATCGCCGACGTCGTGGCCTACTATCACATCGCGGGTATCGGCTCCAATCGCAACCTTGAAACGCACATCTTCCAGACCTTCGCGGACGACGGCCTGACCGACACCGTCGAATGGGTCGCCATGGACGACGCGGCGCTGAGTGTGTTCGTGCCCTATTATCCCATGCTGACCACAAAGACCTACGCGGGCTATCAGGTCAGCACCGACGAAGCCGTATTCACCGAAGATGAGCCGGCCGACGCGGACGTTTACTATCCCACCACAAAGAGCAAGCGCAATGAGAACGGCGAGCGCGTACAGGTCGAGGGCTTCTGCGCCCTGCCCGCCGACTGGGCCGATTCCTGCTACTGGACGATGGACGCGCTGTCGAATCTCTATGAAGCGGGCGATCTGAACGCCGAAGAGAAGGCCAAAATCGACGCGGAGCTTGCCGACCTTCAGGCGCAGGCCTACGACGTCTTTGACAACATGAAGGCCGCCGTCGCTGTGGCCGACACCGACGAAGCCAAGGCCGCCGCCACCGCCGCGAGCGAGGAGATGGCCGCCAAGGTACACGCCGCCTGCGTGGCTCTGGTCAACGAAGTTAAATAAAAAACGCATCAAACGCTTCCGCGCGCCGCATGACAAATCCATGCGGCGCGCTTATTCTGTTGCATTTTCCGGGCAATGTGTGATATGATAAGCATGACCTCAATATGCTGCAAGGAGGCTGTTTTTATGAATCAGACGCTGCCCGACTGGCAGAACCCCAACATTCTGCAAATTGGCCGCGAGGAACCGCGCGCCAGCCTGATCCCCTATCTGACCGAGAAGGACGCCCTGACCGGTGAGCGCGGCCTGTCCGGCTGCTATCGCCTGCTCAACGGCCGCTGGGATTTCTTCTATTCCCCCATCGGCCGCGCGCCCGAGCGCTTTCAGGAGGTCGATTACAATTATGCCGACGAGGGCTGGGACGAGCTTCCTGTCCCTTCCAACTGGCAGATGCACGGCTACGACAAGCCGCACTACACCAACGTCAACTATCCCATTCCCTTCGATCCGCCCTATGTGCCCGACGACAACCCCATCGGCTGCTATCGCCGCTCCTTCACGCTGCCCGAGGGCTGGGACGAGCGCGAGGTGTTCCTGAACTTTGACGGCGTGAACTCCGCGTTCTACGTCTGGGTCAACGGCTCCTTCGCGGGCTTCTCGAAGGTGTCGCATATGCCCTCCGAGTTCGACATCACGCCCTTTGTCACCGCCGGCGACAACGTGCTGGCCGTGATGGTCTACAAGTGGTCGGACGGCACCTATCTGGAGGATCAGGATTTCTGGCGGCTCTCCGGCATTTTCCGCGACGTGTATCTGCTGGGCGTGCCCAGGCTGCACATCCGCAACGCTGCCGTCACCGCCGTGCCCGACGACAGCTTCAAAAACGGCCTGCTCTCCGCCGAGGTTGAGCTGGCCAGCTACGACGGCAGCGCCGCCGCGCTCCTGCACGCCAAGCTGCTCAAAAACGGCAGATCCGTCTGCGAAACGCAGATTTCCGTGGGCGTTGAGGAGCGCAAAAACGCCTGCGTGACCTTCGACATGACCGTCGAGAACGCCCGCCTGTGGACGGCCGAGACGCCCGAATTGTATCAGCTGCTGCTCGAAATCGAGCAGGACGGCGCGATCACCGAGGTGCAGCGCGTGGACGTGGGCTTCCGCAAAATCGAGATCCGCGACCGCCGCCTGCTGGTCAACGGCGTGTCCGTGAAGCTCAAGGGCGTGAACCGTCACGACACCCACAGCGAACTGGGCCACGTCACGCCGGTCGAGGCGCTCATCACCGACATCGAGCTGATGAAGCAGAACAACGTCAACACCGTGCGCACCTCGCACTATCCCAACGACCCGCGCTGGCTCGATCTGTGCGACCGCTACGGCCTGTACGTCATCGACGAGACTGATCTCGAGTGCCACGGCACCTGCGTGCAGGGCTATGAGGGCTGCTGGAATCGCTTCTCCGACGATCCCGAATGGCAGGCCGCCTATGTCAACCGCGCCGAGCGCATGGTCGTGCGCGATCTCAACCATCCCTCGATCATATTCTGGTCGCTGGGCAACGAATCGGGCTTTGGCTGCAACCACATCGCGATGAGGAAGCGCATCCTCGAGCTGGACAACTCCCGCCCGATCCACTATGAGGGCGAGTACGCCCAGAAGGAGCTGGCGGCCGCGGGCGTGACCGTGAGCGACGTCAAATCCCGTATGTACACCTCCGTGCCCGCGCTGGAGGCCGAGGGCTGCGACGAAACCGACCCGCGCCCCTATTTCCTGTGCGAATACGCCCACGCCATGGGCCTCGGCCCCGGCTCCCTCAAGGAATACTGGGAGACGATCTACGCGCACGACCGGCTGATCGGCGGCTGCGTGTGGGAGTGGGTCGATCACGGCATACTGACCGAAACCGAGGACGGCGAGCCGTTCTACGCCTACGGCGGCGATTTCGGCGATCATCCCAACGACGGCTGCTTCTGCGTGGACGCGCTCAACTACCCCGACCGCACGCCGCACACCGGCCTGATCGAGCTGAAAAAAGCCTATGAGCCGGTCAAGTTCGAGCTGAAGGACGCCGAAAAGGGCGTGCTGACCATCCGCAATCTGTTCGCGTTCCGCACGCTGGACGACTTTGACGCGTCCTTCAGCGTGATCTGCGAGGGCGAAACCGTCGCGCGCGGCCGTCTCGATCTGAGCGGCGTCGCGCCCTATGGCGAAAAGACCGTCGCGCTCAATTACGCGCTGCCCGAAAGCGGCGAGAGCTATCTCGAAATCCATGTGAGCGAGGCGTTCGATCAGCTCTGGTGCGAGCGCGGCCACGAGATCACCGCCGCCCAGTTCATGCTGCCCACGAAGGCCGCCTTCACCGTCGTGCCCGCGGACGATATGCCCGCGCTGGACGTTGACGAGGACGACGAGACGCTCGAAATTCTGGGCGAGGACTTCTCGCTGCTGTTCGACAAGCGTACCGGCGCTCTGACCAGCTGGATCGCCGCTGGCAACGAGCTGCTGCTCTCCGGCCCGCGCGCCAACCTCTTCCGCGCGCCCATCGACAACGACCGCAACTACCGCAAGAACTGGGAGAAGCTCGATCTGACCCGCCTGATGACCCGCGTGGAGTCGTTCGAAACTGCGCGCGAGGGCGACAGCCGCCTGACCGTCCGCGTGACCGCGACCCATTCGCCGCGCATCTACGCGCCGCTGCTGCGCACGATCATGACCTACACCGTCTTTGGAAGCGGCGACGTGCGCCTCAACACCGTGTTCGAGCCGCTGCGCGACGATCTGCCCTATCTGCCGCGCGTCGGCCTGGCGCTGGAAATGCCCGCCGAGTTCGACCGCGTGATGTGGTACGGCCTCGGCCCGCAGGAGAACTATCCCGATATGCAACTGTCCGCGCTGCTGGGCCAGTATGCGTCTCTGGTGGACGATCTGCACGAGCCCTACGTCCGTCCGCAGGAGAACGGCTCCCGCGGCGGCGTGCGCGCCCTGTCGGTCACCGACATACTGGGCGCGGGCCTGATGATCGTGGGCGAGGAAACCTACGAGGACAAGGGCTTCTCCTTCAGCGCGCATCCCTATACCGCCGAGGCGCTGGACAAGGCCGAGCACACCTTCGAGCTGAAGGCCGAGGACAAGACCGTTCTGTCGCTCGACTGGCGCATGGGTGGCATCGGCTCCAACAGCTGCGGCCCGCTGCCGCTGGAGAAATACTGCCTCTCCCTCAAGGAGCCGGCGTCCTTCACGGTGGTCATGCGGCCCTATAACCGCCAGTGCGGCGAGCTGATCAACTTTGCCCGCGTGCTGCCGGAAAAGTAATCGCTTCATAATTCCGCATCCCGTCGCTTTTTCGTGAGCGGCGGGATGTTTTTTATGATCGCCAAACAGGCGCTGCAAATTTTCCAGTCCGTCATGATGCCGCACGGCGCGAAAAAAGATCGAAAGAATCCCAAGGAGGGCTTTGCGAATCGAAAAGTGGGATTGACAATTATTCCGCCGTCCTCACCGCGCGCCGCATTTTTCCGACGGCGCCATTCTCCCGCCGGCGGACGGTATCAGCGCCCGGCGAACGGCGCGCGCATACCAGAAATAGCGAGGATCCTCCGGACACAGCGCGCACAGCTGATCGCGGCAGCGCGCGCACAGACACAGCCCGCCCGCGCTGAGTTCAACGTTCCCTTCGGCGCAGAAAGCACACCCTGACATACAAAAAACCTCCCGAACAGCTTTAACTGCATCCAGTTTACCCAGGTGCTGTCATGCTATTCGGGAGACGTTCATTCGGTGAAAAATTATTGATTGGCGGCGGCCGCATCCTCGAGCGCATGAAGGAGCGGCTCCTCCGGCTGAATGAGCATCAGCCGCACGGCGTCTGCGCCCTCTCTGCGATAGGCGATTGCCTTTTTCGGCAGCTTGTTTTCGCGCAGCGTGGCCTTGTCGTAGGACTGGCCGTTGCCGTACTTTTTGAAGATTTCGTCCTGATCGCCCACGGCCAGTATGTCCTTAAGCGGAATATCGTGAACGATGCGCGCATGATCGCCGTAGACGCGCTCGATGAAGAAGCGCCCGTCGTCCACCGTGTAGCGAAACTCCATGACGCTCAGCCGCATCACGGCCACGGCCTCGGCGACGATGATCAGCCAGACGGCCATGCCGCCATACTGAAGGCCGGCGGCCAGACTGATGACCCGCTCCAGCCAGCTCACAAATATAATCGAGAAGATAATGCCCGCGATGATCAGCAGGCCCTGAACCGGCGAGACGGAGCGCCCCTTGAGTCTCTGCTGAACCATGTCACTGCGCCTCCGCTTCATCGGCAGGCGACTCGAAAAGCTCGATCATTTCCTGCATAACGGCCGCCGCGGTGTCCGGATTCTGGCTGAAGCGGACGATGGCCATATACTTGCCCTCCGGATTGAAGGAGAGCGCGTCGTTCATTCCCGTCAGCGAGCTGGCCTGCAGCGCGTAGACATGGCGCTCGCCGGTGGTCTGCTCGTCGTCGTCATATTCGTCGAACGTGACGTTGCCCAGATCGCGGTCGCCCGGATCGATCACGCCGCGCTCGATATAGCCGTCCAGCGGCACGACGGCGTTCTGCTCGATCAGCTCGATCAGCTGCCTGCGGCTGAGGATATAGATGTCGCCCTCCTGCGCCGCCAGCGTAACCATGTATTTCTGATAGCCGTAATAGCTGGTTTCCGAATCGGACGAGGTATCGTCGTATTCGACCGTCAGGAACTGAACCTCCTGAAGCGCGCACTCATAGTCCTCCGCCGTCACGTCAACGCCCTGCTCCGCATCGGCGACGCGCTCCGCCTCCTGTCCGGCGGCAAGCAGCTGCGCAACCGCATCCTTGCAGGCCTGAGATGAGGTGTCGGCATAGGCGCCGATCAGCTCAATATCGACGCGGCGCGCGTTGGGCGCGCGGTATTCCGTCATCGTGTACACCAGATTGCCGGCCAGCACCGCCAGCACCACGACGATCAGATAGATCATTCGACTGTAGTGAAAGTGAACCTTCAGCTTCTCGCGGGTCAGTTTTGTGTTGGGCATTTCCAGCAAGCCTCCTCATACGACGAAAAAAGGATGATCCGCGATCCTGATCGCCCGATCATGCTCATCTTGTTCTATTATAGCATGAATCGGCGCATTTTCAAGGGACTGCACGGTTTATTTCGGTTTTTGCCGTTCTTTGTCCATGATTGGGCGCGCCTCATCACCGTTCCGTGTTCAAAAACATACGCGCGTGCTCGCCCGCCTGCGTGTCCTTCAGATAGACCACGTTCAGCTCATGTTCGCCCGTCAGCGACTCACAGCGAAAATGGCCGAACTGCGCTTCGTCCCGAACAACCGCCTCGTAAAGGAAGCTCACGCCGTAGCCGTCCGCGACCAGTTCCCGGATGATCTTGAAGCTGCTGATGCAGATCCGCCCGCGGAACGCCTCCACCGAATAGCCCACCCGCGCCAGCTCGCGCTCCAATATATTGCGCGTGCCCGAGCCAGGCTCGCGCAGGATCAGCCGCTCGCGGAACAGCGCCTCCAGCGTCACCGCGCGCCCGGCAAAGGGATGCGACGCGGCGCACACCCCGATATACGGTTCCCGCCGCAATAGAAAATGATCATACCGCTGCTTGTCGAACAGCCCCTCCAGCACGACGAAATCCAGCGCGCCCTGATCGAGCTGCTCCAGAAGATGCGCCGTGTTGTCCACCGTGAAAAACAGCTCGTTGTCCGGCGATTCCAGAAAGCGCCGAATCTCCGGAATGAGGATGTAATCGCCGATGGATTTCGTCGCGCCGATGCGGTAGATCGCCTTGGGGCGGCTTTGCAGCGCGCGGATCATATCCTCCTCGCGGGCGCGCTGGCCGATGGCGTATTCCTCCAGTATGCCGCCCTGCGCCGTTTTGCGCAGCCGCCGCCCGTCATAGTCGAACAGCTTTACGCCGTAGAGCGCCTCGAGCGCCTGGATCTGCTTGGTCACCGCCGGCTGCGTGAGATTGAGCCGTTCGGCCGCGCGGCGGTAGTTCATTGTGCGGCACAGCGTGAGGAACGTTTCCAGCTTCGGATCCATATTCATCCTCCCATTGATAACAAAAGCGAATCGCCCAATTCCTCTTTATAATTTGATTTTATCACACCCCGGTGTTATAATAAAGCCGAAAATACGCCTGAGAGGACGAAACACCATGGAAAAAGTCAAAAAACTGCTGCCCGGCTGCGCGCTGGCGCTGGTGATCGCCGCCGCCGCGAAGCTGCTGGAAATGTGGGAGAACGCCGCGAATCTCCACTTCATCGGCGCGTCGGTCATCGCGCTGTTCATCGGCATGATCGTCAACCGCTTCTGCAAGCCCAGTCCCGTCACCGCGCCCGGCATCAAATTCACCTCGAAGAAAATTCTGAAGTTCGCCATCATCCTGCTGGGCGCGAGCCTGAATATCTCCACCGTGCTGAAGGTCGGCCGCTTCTCGCTCACCGTAATGGTGTTCACGCTGGCCACCTGCTTTGGCCTGGGCTATGTGATCGGCAGGGCGCTCGGCCTGAACTGGAAAACCAGCAGCCTGATCAACGCCGGCACGGGCATCTGCGGCGGCTCGGCCATCGCGGCCATCGCGCCGGTCATCGAGGCCAGCGATCTGGACGTCGCCTACGGAATGTCGGCAACGTTCCTGTTCGACATGATCATGATCATCGTGTTCCCGCTGCTGGGCCGCTGGATGGGGCTTTCGGACGCGGCGTTCGGCCTATGGGCGGGCACGGCGGTCAATGACACCTCCAGCGTCGTGGCCACGGGCTACGCCTTCAGTGAGGCCGCCGGCGATTTCGCCACCATGGTCAAGCTCACGCGCACGCTGACCATCATCCCGACAGTGCTGGTATTCGCCGCCATCAGTATGCGGCTCAAGAAAAAGGAAGCGGCAGCCAGCGGCGACGTTTCGGTCAACGTCAACATGAAATCGGTGTTCCCGTGGTTCATACTGGGCTTTCTGGCGATGTCCGCGCTGTGCAGTCTCGGCCTGATTCCCGCCGCAGCCGCGAGCGCGCTCAAATCGGTCAGCAAGTTCCTGATGGTCGCCGCGCTGGCCGCGATCGGCCTGAACACCAGCTTTAAGGAGCTGTGCAAATCCGGCGCAAGACCCATGCTGCACGGCTTCATCATCTCGCTGCTGGTCGTGCTGGTGGCCATCGCCGTGGAATTCTGCCTGGGCATCGCCCCCGGCGGCGCGATCGGATAAATCCCGCAAAGTGAATACGCACGCTCCGTCTCCGCTCAATCGGGCGGGGGCGGGGCGTTTATCTCTCCATTCGCGGCGCTGAAGGAAAGGCGCGGCGGGTAAAAACGGCGGCGTCCGCGCCTGCGGCCGCTTATGAACGCGCGCCTTTCCGCATAGTATGGTCTGTGGTCTGAAGCCCACCATGCTGTGAATGGGAGTTGGTATCATGGGTCAGTTTGCAGGTCTGTTTTATACGGGAGACGCACAGGCGCTGAGGGGCGTTTACGACGCGCCCTATCACGTCATGGGCCGGCACGCACTGTGCGCGCGCGCTATCGCGTCGGACGGCGGCGCAATGGCGCTGGTCGTCGGGCGGCTGCGGAACGCGGCGGCGCTGCGGGCGGACGTGCGGCCGCTGGGCGAGAAATATACGGCCTCGGACAGCGCGCTTCTGCTGGGCGCATACCGGCTGTGGGGCGAGGACTGCGCTGAAAAGCTCGAGGGCGAGGCGCTGCTGATCGTCGTCGATCAGGATGCGGAGCGGCTGATTCTCTCGACCGACCGCATGGGCGCGGCCGGATCGCTGTTTTACGCGCCGGCTCGGGGCGGCGTGGCGTTTGCGGGTCATCCGGAGCCGCTTCTGCGCGTGCCGGGCGTTTCGCGGCGCGTCGCTCGCGAGGGGCTCAGGATGCTCTTCGGGCTGGGGCCGGCGCGAACGCCGGGGCTGACGCCGCTGCGGGACGTTTTTCAGCTGCCGCCCGGAACCATGCTGATCGCCGATCGCCGCGGACACCGGACGCGGCGCTGGTTCCGCCTGGAGGCCAGAGCGCATGAGGACGACGGCGGCAAGACCATCGACACGGTGCGCGGCCTGCTGGAACAGGCGGTAGACGGCGCGGCGGCCTGTCAGCCGGTATCCATGCTCTCCGGCGGACTGGATTCTACCGTCCTGACGGCGCTCCTGGCCAGGCGCGGCGAGGTGCGCTCGTTCTCGGTCGATTACGAGGGCAACGCCGATTATTTCAAGGGCGGGCGTTATCAGCCGGAGCAGGACGCGCCGTATGTCGAACGCGCGGCGCAGGCGTTTCACTGCCGCCATACGCGCGTGGTACTGTCGATAGACGCGCTGGCCGACACGCTGGACGAGGCCGTTCTGGCGCGCGGCTGGCCGGGCATGGCCGATATTGATTCGTCGCTGCTGCTGTTTTCCCGCGCCATTGCGGGGCATGGACAATACGCGCTCTCGGGCGAGTGCAGCGACGAGGTGTTCGGCGGCTATCCGTGGTTCAACCGCGAGGAGCTGATCTTTGCCGACGGCTTCCCCTGGTCCGGCTCTCTGGCGCTGCGCGAATCGGTGCTGCGCGAGGACGTGCGCGACGAGCTGCGCCTGGCCGCCTATGTGGACGGCGTTTATCACGAAGCGCTGGCGCGGCAGGGCGTGCTGCCCGGCGAGGACGCGCGCTCGGCGCGGCTGCGGCTGCTGCAGGGGCTGTGCTTTGAGTTTTTCATGAGCAATCTCCAGGAGCGTGCGACCTGCATGGGCGAAGCGGCCGGTCTGAGCGTGCTCACGCCCTATTGCGACGACCGGCTGGTACAGTATGTCTACAATGTGCCCTGGACGCTGAAGCGCATGATGGGCGTCGAAAAGGGCCTGCTGCGCGCCGCCATGCGCGATCTTTTGCCCGAGGAGCTGCTCATGCGCCGCAAGAGCCCCTATCCCAAGACGTATCACCCGGCCTACGCGCAGGCGATTAAGCGGCGCATGGCCGAGGTGCTGGAGGATTCCTCCGCGCCCCTCATGGCGCTGGTGGACCGCGAGACGCTTTCGGGGCTGATCCGCTCCAATTTGTCGCCCGCGGAGACGCCCTGGTTCGGTCAGCTGATGGCCGGGCCGCAAATGCTCGCTTATTTGCTGCAAATAAATTTCTGGATGAGCCGCTATCGCATCGAAATTTCGGAATAATATTCACTATTCAAGTGGAAAACATAAGTGTTTACTGCATAAATCGTTTCTTTTATAAGCAATCTGCCAGATATGATGAATATCTGGCAGATGCTTTATATTTTTGTCCAAAGTGTGTTATAATACTTGCAGACAAATGAAGTAATGGAGTTGATTTGAAGATGATATACGCCGTTCTGCTGACATCGAAAAGCATGGCTCTGTTCAAGCCTCTGGTTCGGGAAATCCGCGCGCGCCGGATTCCCTGTCACGTCAGCGTCTTTCAATCGATTCCCGAGTTGATTGACAGTAATTCCTTCGATTATGCGGACATTGTGCTGATAGACGCCTCTCTGCTGAACGCGGGCGCGCTGACAGAGGGCCTCATGCGCGGTGCGATGGGACGGCGAATGGTCGTTTTCGGACGCATGGCCTGCGAACGCACGGCGCGTATCCTCTCCGAAGCAGGCGTTCAATGCCGTCCGGCGGCGGAGAACGAAAGCGCGCTGTGCGATATGCTGGAAGCGATGCTGACAAGCCGCCAAAGGAACGGCCCGCATATGCACGGATCCACGCGCCGCAAAACCGGCGCATCCGGCGCAGAGCGGAGCATCCGCCGTATGCTCGCGCGGTGCCGGGCGCGGATGGCCGGCTGGCAGAAGCGATTCCTGACGATGTGCGGCATAGACCATCCGGCGCCGGAATTCTTACTGCCACAGCTGCTGTGCTGCCTCAGGCGGGAAGAGCGCAGAACGGGGCGCGCCGAAACAGCTTTCCCACCCGATACGGTTCACGAGGAACCGCCTATTTCGGAAAACGCGTATGGCGCTGCCACATCAGAGATCCTGGACGCGGAAAAGCAGCTGAAGATCACGTTTGCGGCGGACTACCGGGCATTTCTCGCAGGCAGCGGCGCGCGCATGAGCCGCGGGCATAAAATCGTCGGAATCTGCGCCCTTCCCGCGATGAACGTCGTCTCTGTGACGCAGGAAGAACACAATCGGAATCCGGCGATCCCCCACAGCTGGTATGTCATCGAGCGGATACACGCGGGCAGCGTCGTCGTCTGGCAGGATGAAAGCGGAAGCATATATCAAGTTCAGTTGAGCGATCCTCCCGTGAAAATCGCCTCGGGACTGACGGAATATATGAATTCGTGAAACCTCGCGCGCGGGAGGATGGCCGCTCCATCGAAAAACAGCGTAGCCTTCGCCGCCCTCCGGCCGACGACGCGATCATCCTCCTGTTGAAAGGACGTTCCCCGAAGAAAGCGCCCTCCCCGCATCGGGAAGGGCGCTCGATTGGCGTATTTTCAATGAATATTCGTCCCTGAAAGGCCAAGAACCGCGCAAGCACGGGCTTTTCTCAGTTCTGGCTCTCCATCGCCGGGGAAGAGCTTGTTGCGCTCCAGCTAGAAGGCAATCAATACAGCTTCGCGCCGGCGGGGATGTGGGGATCGACCATCAGCAGATGCAGCTTCTCTTCGCCGTTTTCGTGATGAACTGCGGAAATGAGCATACCGCAGGAGTCGATGCCCATCATGGCGCGGGGCGGCAGGTTGACGATGGCGATGCAGGTCTTGCCGACCAGTTCCTCCGGCTCGTAATACTCGTGGATACCGCTGAGGATGGTGCGCTCCGTGCCGGTGCCGTCGTCCAGGGTGAACCTCAGCAGTTTCTTGGACTTCTTGACCGCCTCGCAGGCGAGCACCTTTACAGCGCGGAAATCGGACTTCGAGAACGTTTCAAAGTCAACGAGATCGGCAAACAGCGGCTCGATTTCTACATTGGAAAAGTCGATCTTTTCGGGTTCGGGCGCTGCCTGAGCCGCTTCCCCAGGCGCGGAAACTTCCTTTGCGGCCTTATTGTCGGCGTCCAGCGGCTTCATCGTCGGGAACAAAAGCACGTCGCGGATGCTGGCCGAATCAGTCAAGAGCATCACCAGCCGATCCACGCCGAAGCCCAGACCGCCCGTGGGGGGCATGCCGTACTCCAGCGCGTTGACAAAGTCGTAGTCGACCTGCGCGCGGCAATCGCTGTCCAGCGCCTTGCGCTCGGCCACCTGCCGCTCAAAGCGCCCCTTCTGATCGATCGGATCGTTCAGCTCGGAGAATGCATTGCCGAACTCCGTTGCGTTGATAAAATATTCAAAGCGCTCGGTAAACGCCGGATCGTCCGGCTTTCTCTTGGCCAGCGGGCTGATTTCCACCGGATAATCGTAGATAAACGTGGGCTGAATCAGCTTGTCCTCGACGTACGCATCGAAGAACTCGGCCAGAATCGTGCCGCGCGTGGGCACCTCGGGCAGCTCGACATGGTGCTCTTTGGCGCAGGCGATGGCGTCCTCGTCGCTCTTCCAGTCGGCAAAGTCCACGCCGGAATACTTCTTCACGGCCTCCACCATGGTCAGGCGCTCCCAGTGCCCCAGATCGATCTCATGCCCCTGATAGGGCACGACAAGCGAGCCGCACACCTTCTCGGCCACATACTTCATCATGTCCTCGACCAGATCCATCATGCCGCGGAAGTCCGTATAGGCCTGATACAGCTCGATCGTGGTGAATTCCGGATTGTGCTTGGTGTCCATGCCCTCGTTGCGGAATATGCGTCCCACCTCGTAGACGCGCTCCATGCCGCCCACGATCAGCCGCTTCAGGTACAGCTCCGTCTCAATGCGCAGCACCATGTCCATATCCAGCGTATTGTGGTGGGTGTAGAAAGGACGCGCCGACGCGCCGATCTCAAAGGGCGTCAGTATGGGCGTGTCCACCTCGAGGAAGCCGCGCCCGTCCAGAAAATCGCGGAGCGAGCGCATGATCTGGCTGCGCTTGACGAACGTATCGCGCACCTCGGGATTGACGATCAGGTCGAGATAGCGCTGGCGATAGCGCGTGTCGGTATTGGTCAGGCCGTGGAACTTTTCCGGCAGCGGATGGAGCGACTTGGTGAGCAGCGTCAGCGTCTCGACGTGCAGCGAAACCTCGCCGGTCTTGGTGCGGAACACCTTGCCGCTCACGCCCAGAATGTCGCCGATGTCATATTCCTTGAAGGCCTTGTAGGCGTCCTCGCCCACGTCGTCGCGGCGGACGTAAATCTGCATCTCGCCCGCGCGATCCAGAAGATGCGCGAACGTCGCCTTGCCCATGATCCGCCGGGACACCATGCGGCCGGCCAGCGTGACGGTTTTCCCCTCCAGCGCATCGAACTGCTCGCGGATCTCGTTCGAGAGATGCGTGCGGTCGAATTTCACGATCTCGTAGGGGTTTTTGCCCTCTTCGATCAGCTTGTTCAGCTTGTTCAGGCGGATCTGCGTCTGCTCGGACAAATTGAGTTCTTCGTTCTGCGTCTGATTTGCCATTTCGTCGGCCATTTTTCAAGCTCCTCCCGTTTGTCCGTCTGATCAGTGCGTAATGGAGAGTATGCGCAGCTTGATCACGCCGCCGGGCGTTTCAACGTCGATCACGTCGCCCACGTGCGTGCCGATCAGCGCCGCGCCGATGGGCGATTCACTGGAGACGAACAGCCGCGCCGGATCGGCCTCGGTCGCGCCTACGATCTTGTACTCGTCCTCTTCCTCATATTCCAGATCAAACACGCGCACAACGCTGCCCACGTTGGCCGCGTCGCTGCCCTGATTGTCCACGTCGATGACCTCGGCGTGCTCGATCATTTCCTGAAGCTCCAGAATACGGCCCTCGATGCGGGACTGCTTCTCGCGAGCGGCGCTGTATTCGGCATTCTCGCTCAGATCGCCGAAGCCCTTCGCAATCTCAATCTCCTGAACGACCTCGGCGCGCTGATTGGTTTGCAGATCGTCCAGTTCCTCCTGCAATTTGCGCAGGCCTTCCTTCGTCAATACCGCCATATTCATTCCCCTCTCTTTTCAGGAAGCCAAAAATATATAACAAACACTGTGTCCATGCAACACAGTGCCTACACGACTCCCGTCCCTTGCAGTATACCGTTTTTCGGCTCTTCTGTCAATAGAAGATTTCGTCACGATCTTGTCAACTTCCTTCTTTATGGCGCGCAGCCGCGCAATCCGGCCAAAAAACAGCGTTCCCGGCTGCTTTATCACCGGAAACGCCGCATTATTTTGATTTTTCAGTCGGTCAGCGCGCTCACGAAATCAGCGATGCGCTTAAGGCCCTCTTTGATGTTCTCGCGCGACGTCGCATAGCTCAGGCGGACATGGCAGTCGCTGCCGAACGCCTTGCCGGGCGTCACGGCCACTTTGAACGATTCAAGCAGCATCTCTGAGAACGCGCCCGAGCCGTCGATCACGCGGCCGTTGTACTTTTTGCCGATCACGCCGGAGATGTTCATCAGCGCATAGAACGCGCCCTCGGGCTTCACGACGCTCAGGCCCCTGATGCCGTTGATCAGCTCAAACATCATGTCGCGCCGCACGCTGAACTCCGCCACCATGGCCGCGATCTGCTTCTCGCCGTTTTCCAGCGCCGTGGCCGCCGCCGCCTGCGCGATGGAGTTCGGGTTGGACGTGGCGTGGCTCTGGAAGCGCGTCATGGCCTTGATCACGTCGATCGGGCCGGCCGCATAGCCGATGCGCCAGCCGGTCATGGCGTAGCTCTTCGACACGCCGTTGACCACGATGGTCTGCTTCTTGATCTCCTCGCCCAGAGAAGCGATGGAAATATGGACGTTGCCGTCGTAAATCAGCTTTTCATAGATTTCGTCCGAGATGACGTAGAGCTGCTTTTCAACCGCCAGCGCGGCGATCTGCTCCAGCAGCTTTTTCGGGCAGACGTTGCCGGTGGGGTTGTTCGGGCTGTTGAGTATGATCGCCTTGGTGCGGGGCGTGACCGCCGCGCGCAGCTGCTCGATCGTCGGGAGGAAGCCGTTTTTCTCCTCGCCCTCGACCAGCACCGGCACGCCGTCCACCATGCCCACCATTTCAGGATAGCTCACCCACGCGGGCGCGGGGATGATCACCTCGTCGCCGGGATCGAGGATCGCCGCCAGCGCGTTATAGAGCGACTGCTTGGCGCCGTTGGAGGCGATGATCTGCGTCGGGTCATAATCCAAGCCGTTGTCCTTTTTGAGCTTGGCGGCGATGGCCTTCCTCAGCGCCATGGTACCCGCGACCGGCGTATAGCGCGTCATGCCCGCATCGATGGCCTTCTTGGCGGCCTCGCAGATATATTCGGGCGTATCAAAGTCCGGCTCGCCCACGCCAAAGCCGATTACGTCGATGCCCTGAGCCTTCATTTCCTTTGCCTTTGTATCAATCGCCAGCGTGACAGAGGGCGCAATGGCCATGCAGCGTTTTGAAATCGTAAGCGCCATAAGACAAACATCCTCTCAGCTTTTCAGGCTCCCCTTCGAGCCTTTTTTCTGGGTTCGTACTTTATTATATTCTGCATCCAATGGCTCCGTCCTGCTCATTTTGAGCACTTTTATGTTAAAAATGAATTTTAAGACATTCAATCCTGCAAA
>SFOF01000365.1 GCA_004552515.1 Clostridiales bacterium | reverse complement strand
CAATCACGCTCTTGAGCAGCTCGTTCACCGTCTGCGTTTCGCCCGCGTCCAGCAGCACCTGCGAGCCGCCCATGCCCGCGGCGTTTTTGCTCACCGCCACGTCCTCGGTCAGGTCGATCGCGCCGTCCTCGATCGCCTCGCACACCAGCAGAATCGTCATGATCTTGGTCACGCTGGCCACGGGGCGCTTCTCGTCCGCATTGATCTCGAATACGATCTGGCCGCTCTCCGGCTCCAGCAGCATCGCCGCCGCGCAATCCGGCTTCATCGGCGCGCCCTCGAGCGCCCCGTCCGAAATCACCGCGCGCGCCGGAATCGCCGCCGCCATCAGCAGCACGCCCATCAGACACGCCATAGCCCGTCTCAGCATAAACATCCCTCCCGCCCATATTCCCTACTAGAATATCCTGCGAGAGCGTTCCCTATGCCCGATCGTCAGGCTGCTCTGCGCGCCGCGATCCGCCGTCAGGTGTGCGGCTCAATCCTTCTTCACGGCGCTTTCCCCCTCGCAGCAGCTTCAGCGGGGCTTTGGCCGCCAAAATCCGCCGCGCCGCTCAAGGCCCCGCCGAGATGCGTTCGAAGCGCGCAAAAAGTAAAATCCCGCAAATGCAGCCGGCTCTTTCATCGTTCCTTCGCCGTGCGCCTCCGTTTCAGCGCGCCTCTCAGCCAAACGCATCGGCCCCGACGAGCCGCTCACAGCTCGCTGAAAAGAGAAATTCTCCTGAATCCAAGCCGCCTTTTTCCTCACCCCGCCGCCGTGTCTCTCATCTCATCCACAGCAAGCGCGCCGCAGCGCCTTCCCCTCAAATCGAAAAGGCAGGCCGCAGCACGCTTTCCCGCGCCGCAGCCATGCCTCTATGCACTTTTCCGCTGCTTTTTCAGGAAACAAACGCGGCTCCGCATCGGAGATCCCGTGCCCCCGCCACCCGCAGGCAGGCTCGGCCATCTCAAATCCTCAGGCGTTATTCCTCAACAATGTCCCTATAGAACGACGTGCCCGGCAGCTTGTTCTCCACGCCCAGCGCCTCGAGCGTCGTTGCCGAGACGTCGGCAAAGCTGGCGCGCGTGCCCAGATCCACGCCCTCCTTCAGGCCCAGCCCCCAGACCAGCAGCGGCACATATTCGCGCGTGTGGTCGGTCGTGGGATAGGCGGGATCGCAGCCGTGATCGGCTGTAATGATGAGCAGATCGTCCTCGCCCAGCAGACGGATGATCTCCGGCAGACGGCGGTCGAACTCCTCCAGGCAGGCGGCAAAGCCCGCCACGTCGTTGCGATGGCCGTATTTCATGTCGGTGTCCACCAGATTGGTGAAGAGCAGACCGCTCCAGCCCGGCTTTTTGAGCATCTCGATCGTCGAATCGATGCAGGCGGGGTTGCCCGCGGCGTGGTCGGATTTGGTCAGGCCGCGATGGTTGAATATATCCTCGATTTTGCCCACGCCCAGCACGTCCTTTCCGGCGGCCTTGAGCACGTCCAGCATCGTCGGGCCAAGCGGGTCGATCGAGAAATCGCGGCGGTTATCGGTACGCACGAACGCGCCGGGCATCCCCTCGAACGGACGCGCGATGACGCGGCCCACGGCATTGTCGCCGGTGAGTATGCGGCGGGCGCGGCGGCAGATGTCCCACAGCGTCAGCACGGGAATCACGCCCTCGTGCGCGGCGATCTGGAACACGCTGTCGGCGGAGGTATAGACGATCAGCGCGCCGGTGCGCAGGTGCTCCGGCCCCAGCTCCTCGATGATGGCCGTGCCGGAAGCAGGCTTGTTGCCGATCACCTTCATGCCCGTCTCTTCCTCGAACGCCTGGATGACCTCGGGCGGGAAGCCGTGCGGATAGGTCGGAAAGGGCTTTTTGAGCGGCAGGCCGGCCATTTCCCAGTGGCCGGTGGTGGTGTCCTTGCCCGGCGACACCTCGGCCATGCGGCCATAGCAGCCGATCGGCTCCTCGTCCTCGTAATCCTTCCAGCGGCGGATGTTGCCCAGGCCGAGCGCGCTCAGATTGGGCAGCGCGGGATGCTTCTGCGCAAGGACGTGCCCCAGCGTGTCCGCCCCCTTATCGCCGAATTTCGCGGCGTCGCTCATCTCGCCGATGCCCGTTCCGTCCAGCACGAGCAGCACAACTCTCTTCATCTTTTTCATCAGGTGTTCGCCTCCAGTCTCAGCGCTTCAGTGATCCGCGCTATAAATTCGCTGTTCGTCGGCTTGCCTTTCGACGGTGGCGCATCAGCCGTTCCACCGCCGCATCTCTTGCGCCGTATTCGCGCGCAATCATCGGGTAAACCTGTGTGGACAGCCGCCCAAAGCACCGATAATCCCGCGCGCAGAGCATGATCGCCCGCGTCAGGTATCTGCCGCCCGCCGTTTCGCCGGCCACGCCCAGCAGACGCAGCCGGCGCTCAACGCTTTCCCGGCTCGCCCACGCGGGCGGAAGCCTGTTTTCAAGCGTCAGAGCGCGCACCGTCCGCACAATCGCCTCATCCGTCGCCCACAGGCTCTCGAGACAGACCACGCCGGCCCGCTCCGCCGCCGAGAGCGCCTCGTCACAGCCGGCCGGAAAAATCGCCAGCAGCGCGGGCATGGCGGGAAGCGGCCTCGACGCAATCTCATGCGCCATCGCGGAAACGTCCAGCCCTGCCATGAGCGCGTTGACGATCACAGCATCGGCGCGTCCGCGTGCGGCGGCATCTGGAATCGCGCGGCGATCGAAGCGGCACACGTCCATATCATATCCCGCCCAGTATAGCGGCATACGCAGCCGTCCGGCCAGCTCGGGCGTACAGAGCACGCGTTCAAAGCTCTCGTCCACGCCGCCCACCTCGCTTCCCTTTCATTTCTTTCGACA
>SFOF01000005.1 GCA_004552515.1 Clostridiales bacterium | reverse complement strand
TTTTGTGTCGAAGAAAGCTCAATCCCATGGGCGGGGAACGGCCTCAGCAGCCGTCTGTGATAGTCCCTTTCCCTGCAAACACTCCATCGCCCATAAAAAAGCGCAGAATGCCGGAATGCGTAAGGCACGACGCGCCCCGCGAAAAAACACCCTCATTTCGCCACCCGCCGTCAAGAACGCCCAGCCCTTCCTGCCGGAAAGCCAAATGCGGTCATCCCGCACATCTCATCGCACATCGCGCCACGCCTTGGGCGCGTCGCCCGGATCGTCCGCCTCGCGCAGGAACTTGACATACCACGTCACGCCCAGCCACTTGCCCATCTTGTAGCCGGTGCGCGGCATGACGCACATCTTCTCATAGCCCATCCTTTCATGAAAGGCGCAGCTGGCGGCGTTTTCCTCGGTCACGAGGGCGTAAGCGCTGACATAGCCCATGCGCCGGAGCGCGTCCTCGAGCAGTGCGTAAAACCGCCGTCCTATGCCCCGCCCGTGCCACTTTTCGCTGATATAGACCGACATATCCGCGTCCCAGCAATAGGCGCGGCGCTCAAACGCGCGGTCGGCATAGGCGTATCCGGCGATCTCGCCGTTTTCCTCCGCCACATACCACGGAAAATCCCGCGTGATCCGCTCAAACCGCGCCGTAAAGTCCACGAGCGAGGGCGTTTCATATTCGAACGACACGGTGGTGCCTTCGACATACGGCCTGTAAATCTCCCGCATGGCCGCAACGTCCGATCTCGTCGCTTCTCTGTAAATCATGGCTGTTCCTCCGCCCGTTCGGGTTCGTCGTCCCGCCGCGCCGCATTTTCAGTTTCCCCAGCCTGCGCAGCGCCTATGGACACAGAAGCGTCGCTCTCGCCGGGCGTTTCAGGGACGCTTTCATCCGCGCGTTCAGCCGCGGCCTCGGAGATTTCCGCGCTTTCAGCGGACTGCGCGCCCTTTCCGCGCCGCCTGCGCTTCTTTTTGCCCGCGCTGGCCGCCTTTTCCGCCGCGGCTCTTTCGGCGCGCTCGTTCAAATCCGCGCGCACGGCGTCCATGAGCGCTTCCTTTTCGTTGGGCAGCTCGCCCTCGACGACGCGCGCGAGCAGTCCGTTCAGCGTATCGCCGATCATGCGGCGCGTCACACCCAGCCGGAACAGATCGTCGCCCTTCACGGCGAGCTGCTTCAGGCTCACGCAGTCGCCCTGCTGGACGACCATGTGGCACAGCGCCGTGATGTGCGCGGCACGGATCTCCGCCAGCCCCAGCAGCAGCTCTTCTCCGCAGCGTCCGGCCAGGCGGCGCATCCCCGCGCGGTCGGTGGGCATGGGCGCTTTGCCGTACGCAATAACGCTCTCGATGAACTTGCGGCTCACCTTGCTGGTCTTTAGGCGCGTCACGCACGCGTTCGCCGACTCGACCGGCAGATCGCTAAGCAGCGCCGCCAGCCGCAGCTCCGGCACGGGCGACACCAGCGACACGCGCCGCGCGGCCAGCATATAGTCGTCCGCCGTCAGCGCGTGCAGCTCGGGCATGACGACCTCGAGCACGTCGCGGTATTCGAGCAGAATCGATTCCGCGCGCGCGCCGCAGAGCAGCTTTTTCAGCTCGGTCAGTATGCGCTCCACGGCGATTTTCGAGAGGTTTTCACGGTTGTCGTGAACGGCTCGGGCGGTATCCGCCTCAATGTCGAAATCCAGCACGGAGGAAAAGCGCAGGGCGCGCAGTATGCGCAGCGCGTCCTCGTTAAAGCGCACGTCGGCCTCGCCCACGCAGCGGATGATTTTGTTTTCGAGATCCTCCTCGCCGCCCACATAGTCGATCAGCCCCGCCTGCTCGTTCCAGCACAGCGCGTTGACAGTGAAATCGCGCCGCTGCACGTCCTCATAGAGATTGCCGGTGAACACCACATCGTCCGGGTGACGGCCATCCTCGTATTCGCCGTCGATGCGGAAGGTGGTGATCTCGATGGGCTGGCCATATTTGATCAGCGTCACCGTGCCGTGCTTCAGGCCGTTGGTGAGCAGCCGGTCCTTCGCAAAGAGCGCCATGACCTCCTCGGGCAGCGCGCTGGTGGTCACGTCGTAATCGCTGGGCGTTTTTCCGAGCAGGTGATCGCGCACGCTGCCGCCCACGATATACGCCTGATAGCCCGCGCCGGTGAGCGACTTGACCGCATACTGCGCGGATCTGGGCAGATGGATTTTCATAAGGCTTCGTCACTGTCCTTTATGACCCGGCGCGGCAAAAACCTGTAGTCAAGGCGCGCGCCGTGTGGTATAATCAGAATGTATACATTATAGCACACAATCCCCGCATGGAAAAGAAAATTTATCGGGAGGACGGATATGTTCGCGCATCTTCATATGCACACGGAATACAGCCTGCTGGACGGCGCCAGCCGCATTGAGCCGCTGCTGGACAAAATTCAGGCGCTGGGCATGACGCACTGCGCCATCACCGACCACGGCGCGATGTACGGCGTGGTGGATTTCTATCAGCAGGCCCTAAAGCGCGGCATCCATCCCGTCATCGGCTGCGAGGTGTACATCTGCAAGGATCTGACCGACAAAAGCTCGGGCGCGCGCGACTACAGCCACCTGATCCTGCTGTGCGAAAACCAGAAGGGCTATGAAAACCTCATCTATATGGTCAGCCGCGGCTTTGTGGACGGCTTTTACTACAAGCCCCGCATCGACTACAGTCTGCTTGCCGAGCGGCACGAGGGGCTTATCGGCCTGTCCGCCTGCATTTCGGGCGACATTCCCTCGCTGCTGCTGGACGGCCGCGAGCACGACGCGCGCGCCATGGCGCAGAAATATCTCGACATATTCGGGCGCGGCAATTTCTTCATTGAAATTCAGGATCACGGCCTTGAGAACCAGAAGCGCGTGCTGCCCGGCCTGATCGATCTGGCGCGGGAGATGGACATCCCCCTCGTCGCCACGAACGACTGCCACTACATAAACCGTGAGGACGCTCAGGCGCAGGAAGTGCTCATGTGCATACAGACCGGTAAGACGCTGGGCGACGAAAAGCGGATGCGCATGGAGTGCGACGAGATGTTCGTCAAATCCGAGGCGGAAATGCGCGAGGTCTTTCCGAATCTCCCCGAGGCGCTCGAGAACACCGTCAAAATCGCCGAGCGCTGCCATGTGGAATTCGATTTCAAGACGACGCACCTGCCGCGCTTTCCGCTGCCCGAGGGCACGACGGCCAAAGATTATCTGCGTTCTCTCTGCGAGGAGGGCTTCAAGCGCCATTACGCCCCCGACCGGCAGGACGCGCGCGAGCGGCTCGATTACGAGCTGTCGGTCATCGAGCGCATGGGCTATGTGGACTACTTCCTCATCGTCTGGGACTATGTGAACTTCGCCAAGAAAAACGGCATCCTCGTCGGCCCCGGACGCGGCAGCGGCGCCGGCTCTCTGGCCTGCTACTGCCTGGACATCACCGCCATCGATCCGCTCAAATACGACCTGCTCTTCGAGCGCTTCCTGAACCCGGAGCGCGTCTCCATGCCCGATCTGGACATCGACTTCGACTACGAGCGGCGCGGCGAGGTGATCGATTACGTCGCCCGGCGCTACGGCGCGGATCACGTCTCGCAGATCATCACCTTCGGCACAATGGCCGCCAAGGCGGTCGTGCGGGACGTGGGCCGCGTGCTGGACATGAGCTACGCCGAAACCGACGCGGTGGCCAAGATGATTCCCTTCGCGCTGGACATGACGCTCGACAAGGCGCTCTCCATCAATTCCGAGTTCAAGGCGGCCTACGACAACGACGAGCGCGTGAAGAAGCTCGTTGATACGGCGCGCAAGCTCGAGGGGATGCCGCGCCACGCCTCGACCCACGCCGCGGGCGTGCTGATCACCAGCCGGCCCGTGTACGAATATGTGCCGCTGCAAACCAACGACGGCGTGGTCACGACGCAGTTCCCCAAGGATACGCTGGAGCATCTGGGCCTGCTCAAGATGGACTTTCTGGGGCTGCGCACGCTCACCGTCATCGGCGACACGCTGGCCATGATCGAGCAGGGCGGCGGGCCGCGCATGACCCCTGAGGACATCCCCATGGACGACAAGGGCGTGTTCGACATGATCTCCGAGGGCGATACCGACGGCATCTTCCAGATGGAAGGCGGCGGTATGCGCGCGTTCCTGGCCAACATGAAGCCCGCCTGCTTTGAGGACATCATCGCCGCCATATCGCTCTATCGCCCCGGCCCGATGGAGTCCATTCCGCGCTTCATCGCCGGCAAGCAGAAGCCCGAGACGGTCAAATATCTGCATCCCAAGCTCAAGCCGATCCTGGACGTGACCTACGGCTGCATGGTCTATCAGGAGCAGGTCATGCAGATCGTGCGCGATCTGGCCGGCTATTCCATGGGCCGCAGCGACCTCGTGCGCCGCGCCATGGCCAAGAAAAAGCACGACGTGATGGCGCAGGAGAAGGAAATCTTCATCCACGGCAAGGTGGAGGCCGACGGCACCGTCTCCGTGCCCGGCGCTGTGCGCAACGGCGTGCCGGAGGAAATCGCCGAGCAGCTCTTCGAAGAAATGACCGCCTTCGCCAGCTACGCCTTCAACAAGCCGCACGCCGCGGGCTACGCCGTGGTCGCGCTCCAGACCGCGTGGCTCAAGCTGCACTATCCCGCCGAATTCATGGCCGCGATGATGAACTCCGTCGCGGGCAATCCGGTCAAGGTGGCCTTCTATATCCAGTATCTGCGCAAGAAGGGCATCGCCGTGCTGCCGCCGGACGTGAACAAGAGCGGTGAAAAGTTCTCCGTCGATCGCGAGGATGGAAAGAGCGCCGTGCGCTTCGGCCTCAACGCCGTCAAGAACGTCGGCCACGCGCCAATATTCGCGATTACGGAGGAGGTCAAAAAGGGCGGCGCTTTCCGCGATATCAACGAGTTTATCGACCGCGTGCCCTCCGAATCGCTCACAAAGCGCGTCGTGGAATCGCTCATCAAGGCGGGTGCGCTCGATTCGCTGCCCGGCAACCGCGCGCAGAAGCTCTCGGTCTACGAGACGATCATGGACGGCGCGGCCAGGCGGCGCAAGAACGTCGTCGAGGGGCAGCTCTCGCTCTTCGACGCGCTGGGCGACGAGACGCTCGCCGTGCCCCCCACGCCGCTGCCTGATCTGCCCGAACTGGCCCCCCGCGCGCTGCTCTCGCTCGAAAAGGAGATGACCGGCGTGTATATCACCGGCCATCCGCTGGACGAATACCGCGAGGAGCTGAATCAGCTGGACGTAAACACCCGCACGTTGTCCCTGCTCAGCGAGGAATCCGAGGACAAGGGGCTTTCGATGGACGGCACGCGCGCCGTGATGGGCGGCATTGTGACCGAGGTCAAGACCAAGGCCACCCGCAAGGGCGACATGATGGCCTTCGTCACGCTGGAGGACTTTTACGGCTCCACAGAAGCGCTCATCTTCCCGAAAACCTATGAAAAATACCGTTCGCTTTTGCAAACGGACGCGCTGGTGCTCATGCAGGGCCGGCTCTCCGTGCGCGAGGACGAAGCGCCGCGCCTCATCCCCGACAGCGTGACGCCGCTTTCCCACATCGACATAAGCGCCCTCAAGCGCGAAGCCGCCCGCGACAAATACGACCGCACACCCCCGCCCCCCGCGCCGGACGAGCTTCCGCCCGCAGCGCCGCCCGTCGAACCGCCCCCGCAGAGCGCGCCGCGCAAGCTCTATCTCAAGGCCGGCAGCGAACAGGCGCGCGATCAGGCGCTCGCGATCCTCTCCCGCGCGCCCGGCGATATCCGCGTGACGTTCGTCATGGCCGACAGCGGCAAGGCGTTCCTCGCGCCGCCGCGCTACTGGGTGAGCGAAAGCGTCGATCTGGCCGCGCTCAGGGCGCTCTTGGGCGACAAAGCCGTCGTCATGAAATAACCGCGCCGCCGCGCACGCAGGCGCTTTCAATGAACCGTCATTTAAGGAGGACATCCGTCATGAGCCTGACCGATTTCCGCGTCGTTCCCGTATCGATGATCGATCATCAGGGCCGCCAGCGAGTCGAGCTGTTTGTGAAGAGCAACGCCTGCGGCCACGCCTCCCTCTCTGTAACCGACGAAAGCGGACGACCTCTCGCCGAAAAGCGCGACGTGCCGCTGCCCGGCGGCGAATGTCACGCGTCCGTGCTGATAAACGCGCCCGAGAGCGACGTTCAGGCCGTCTGGGTTCTCACATTCGGCGGCGAGACGGCGCGCTTTGCCGGCCTGTGGAAAGCGCCGCGCCGCTGGACGATCCACATCATGATTTCCTCGCACACCGACATCGGGCTGCACAATTCGCAGTACATCCAGCGCCGCAACAGCGAGCGCTTCCTCGACCGGGCCGCCGCGCTGTGCGATCAGACCGCAGACCGCGCCGAAAACGACCGGTACCGCTACACCATCGAGGGGACGTGGTTCTTTAACAACTATCCCGCCGACCGGGGCGCGGAGAAGGCGCGCGCGCTCGTTGAAAGCTCCATAAAGTCCGGAAAGATCGGACTGTGCGGCGGCATTGCGGGCAACCACACGCAGGTGTTCGGCCTGGAGGAGATGGCCCGCGCGACCTATGGACGCCGCGCGCTGTTCGATCAGTGGGGCGTAAAGAGCGAAACCATGACCATGATCGACAACAACGGCCTGAGCTGGGGCATGGTGGAGCCGTTCTATGACGCGGGCTTTAAGAACATACTCTTCGCGCCCAATCAGTGGAACCCGCTGCCCTCGACCCTCTGGCGCCGCGACACGACCGTGCCCGGCTTTACCTGGAACTGCATGGCGGGCGGCGGCGGCGCGCGCATCGATATGCGCCTGGACGGCGCGCTGCCCATGGTGTTCTTCTGGCAGGGCGCGGACGAAAAGAGCCGCCTGCTCGTGTTCTGCGGCGGTATGTACGGTCACTGCTCGAGCTTCGGCATTCCCGACAACACTCATGCGAACGCGCAGACGCTGGCCATGATGGAGCAGGGCACGGCGCGCAGCCTTCCGCTGATCGAGGAAAAATATCCCTTCGACGAATGGATTTCGCCCTGCTATTTCGACGATCAGGAGCCGTCGCTTGAGCTGACCAATCTTCTGGCGATGTGGAACGCGCGCTGGGCGTGGCCGCAGTTCCGGGCGCTGGGCGATCCCGACGCGCCGCTCGCGCGCATCCGCGAAAAATTCGGCGACGCGATTCCCGTGCTCTCGGGCGACATTACCGGCGGCTGGTATCAGCATCCCGTGTCCGCGCCCGAGCTGCTCGCGCGCAAATTCGAGGCCGACCGCCTGCTGCCCACCGCCGAGAAGCTGGCGAGCCTCGCCGCGCTGACCGACAAGGATTTCCTCTACCCCGCCGAGGCCTTCAGCCGCGCCTGGGACGCGCTGCTGTTCAACGACGAGCACTCCTACGGCACCAGCGGCTATCAGGGGCGGCGCGTTTATGAAACGTGGATGCAGCACCGCGACTGGATCGACAAGGCGCTTGCCGCCGCCAAAACGGAGATCGACGCCGCCATGGCCGCGCTCTGCCGGAAGGCGAACGCGCCGAAGGACGCGCTGTTCTGCTTCAACCCCACGCTGCAAACGCGCACGGAACGGATCGGCGATACGCTGATCGAGAACATCCCGCCGATGGGCTATAAAATCGTCCTGCCCGAACCGGCCGAAAGCGTGCCCGAGAAGCCGTGCGCGCAGCCGCCGGTGATCGAGAACGCCTATTACCGCGTGAGCTTCACGGCAAACGGCGCGATCGATTCGATCTATGACAAATCGCTCTGCCGCGAGCTGATCGACGAGCACGCGCCCTTCCGCGCCGCCGAGTTCGTCTACACGCGCGATAATCACGCGTCGTTCGTCACGCCCGGCAGAGCCGCGTTCACGCTGCGCCGCGAAAGGTACGCCGCAATCGTGACCGCGCGCATGAATGAGCCAGTCTCCGGCGCGGCGATCGAGCTGATCGTCACGCTGCCCGAGCACGAAAAGCGCATCGAGCTGGATATGCGGCTTGATCACGTCCGCGATCTGTTTAACAGCGACCGCTATCGCCGCTACGCCTACTGCGCCTTCCCCTTCGCCGTGGAGAACGCGCGGCGCGTCTGTCGTCTCAACGGCTGCGAGGCGGAATATGGCCGCGACGTGACCGGCCACGGTACCGACGTGTACATGGCTTCGCACGAGTGGGCGTGCGCCGAGAACGGCGATTTCGGCGCGGCGCTCATACAGGCCGACAGCGAACTGATCGAATTCGACCACATCCACCCGGACAAGACCGACTTCGGCGCGTGCGGGGATGGCTCGCAGATGTATGTCTATCTGGCCAACGACTGGCTGCAAATGCACACGTCGGGCGGCAGCGCGCTGAATTTCCGCTTCCGCTACGCGATCACCTCCTATGCGGGCGATCACAAATCGGCGCGGCTTTCCGACATGGCGGAGCGCTTCCTCAACCCCATCGTCGTGCGCGCTGTTGAAAGCGGCGACGGAACCGGCGCGGCGGCGTACTCCTTCCTCTCATCCGACGCGCCCGCGCGGCTGGTAACGCTCAAGCGCGCCGAGGATGGCCGCGGACTCATCGCCCGGCTGTCCGGCGAAGGAGCGCTGCCCGCGCTCACGCTGTGCGGAGAAGCTGTTCCGGCGCAAAGCCAGACCGCCGACGAGCGGGACAAGCCCGAAGCCGATACGCTGACCGCGTTCACAACGCTGCGCCTCTGCCCGGACAGGACGATCAAAACTCGCCCCATCCCCGACCTCAGCGGGCGCGGCGCGGCGAGCGTCCCCGTGGGCGCAAGCTACACCGGCCTGATCGACCGCCCGCGCGCCATCCGCGGCGAGGACGACGGGATGCTCTACATCCTCTGGGGGCGCTGTGAGGAAAGGGATCACGCTTACGACCTGATCTACAGGGGCGAGACGAGCGGCTTCGACGCGGAAAGCACGCCGCCGCTGGCCCGCGTGGAGCGTGAGGACTACCGCGTGTCGCGCTATATCGACAGAGGGCTGAAGAAGAACACGCGCTATTACTACCGCGTGCGCGCCGTGGACAGCGCCGGGCGCTTCGGGCCGCTGAGCGATGAGTTTTCGGCGCTGACGAAGGAATAACGTCTTTGCAAACGGCCCGAAATATGCTATAATGAGCAGGAGAGCGGCCCCGCGCCGCCCGCAATGATTCGGAAATGTCTTTCGAATTTCATACGAAAGGATAAATCGCCATGAAACGCATTGAGGACATCGACCATCATTTTAAGATCAACGCGGATATTCCCCGCGACTATCGCTTCTTCGATCCCCGCCAGGAGCCGATGCAGCTCTACGGCCTCGCGCCCAACGATCAGGGCAGCTACTGCCGCCTGCCGCTGGATTTCCTGAAGGAATGTAACGACGGCGTGAAGGTGCTGGCGTGGCATCTGGCCGGCGCGTGCGTGCGCTTTTCCACCGACGCGCGGGGACTGGCCGTCATCTGGTCGCTGAAGGACAAGGGCAATATGCCGCACTTCACCGCCTGCGGACAGAGCGGCCTCGAGCTGTTCGAGGAGAGCGACGAGGGCGTCGTTCAGATCAGAAATTTCATCCCCGCGATGGACACGGGCAGCTGCGGCTGCGCGCTCAATCAGAGCGCCTTTACGCCGCTGCCGGGCGGACTGCGCCACTATGTATTGTATTTCCCGCTCTACAACGGGCTGGACGAGCTGATGCTGGGCTTCCCGCCGGACGCGCGCGTCGAAAAAGGCCGCACGCCGCGCATTGAAAAGCCCATCGTGTTCTACGGCTCCTCCATCACGCAGGGAGGCTGCGCCGCCAAGGTCGGCTCGTGCTATACGACGCTTCTGTGCCGCCGCCTGGACGCCGCGCAGATCAATCTCGGCTTCTCCGGCAGCGGCCGCGGCGAGGAAAACATGGCGCGCTATATCGCCTCGCTGGACATGAGCGCCTTCGTGCTGGACTACGACCACAACGCGCCCACCGTCGAGCATCTGGAGAAAACGCACGAAAAATTCTTCAATATCGTGCGCGAGGCGCATCCGGATCTGCCCATCGTCATGATGAGCAAGCCCGATTTCGATTCCAACCGTGAAGGGAACGCGCTGCGCCGCAACGTCATCGCGCGCACCTACGCCCACGCGCTCGAAAAGGGCGACAAAAACGTGTGGTTCATCAACGGCGAATCGTTCTTCGGCAACCATGACCGCGAGCTTTGCACCGTGGACGGCTGCCATCCGACCAGCCTGGGCTTTGTGCGCATGGCCGACGTGGTTGAGGCCGTGCTGCGCCCCGTGTTGTATAAATAACCGCCTATCTCATCGACCGCCAAAAGGAGGACTGCCCCATGAAACCGTTTATGGACAAGGATTTTCTGCTCAGCACCGAAACCGCGCGCACGCTGTTCCACGATTATGCCGAAAATATGCCCATCTATGACTATCACTGCCATCTGCAGGTGAACGAAATCGTCGATAACATCAACTATCGCAACATCAGCCATCTGATGCTGGGCGGCGATCACTACAAGTGGCGCGCCATGCTGGCCAACGGCGCGGACGAGTCGCTCCTGTACGGCGACAAGGGCAGCGGCTCGGACTGGGACAAGTTCTACGCCTACGCCTCCATGCTGAAATACGCCATCGGCAACCCGCTCTATCACTGGACGCACCTGGAGCTTCAGCGCGTGTTCGGCATCTACGACGTGCTGAATGAAAAGACCGCCAAGTCGATCTGGGACCGCGCCAACGCCATGCTCGCCACCGACGAGTTCCGCTGCCGCCGCCTGATCGAAAAGTTCAACGTCAAGGTCATCTGCACCACCGACGATCCCTCCTCCGACCTGCACAATCACATCGCGCTGGCCAAAGATCCGACCTTCAAGGTCAAGGTGCTGCCCTCCTTCCGCCCCGACGCGGCGCTGAACGTCTCCAAGGCCGGCTACGGCGCGTATATCGAGAAGCTCTCCGCGGCCGCCGGTATGCCCATCGCCTCCTTTGAGGATCTCATGGCCGCGCTCGAGAAGCGGCTGGACTTCTTCCACGCCATCGGCGCGCGCATCAGCGACCACGGCATGGACTATGTGCCCGCGGGCGACGCGACCGCCGCCGAGCTGGACGCGATGTTCAAAAAGGCCGTCTCCGGCACGCCCTGCACGCATGATGAGGAGAGCGCGTTCAAGACCGCCGCTCTGGTGCGCCTGGGCCGCATGTACGCCGAGCGCGGCTGGGCGATGCAGATGCACATGAACGCCATCCGCAACAACAACACGCTGGCCGTCCGAAAGTACGGCCCCGATACCGGCTATGACTCCGTGGGCGACGGTCTGGTCGCCGAGAACCTCTCCGCGCTGCTCAACAAGATCGAGATGGCCGGCGGGCTGGGCAAGACCATTCTCTATTCGCTCAACGGCCGCGACAACAACGTCATCGCGTCCATGCTGGGCAACTTCCAGGGCGGCGTGCCCGGCAAGATCCAGATGGGCAGCGGCTGGTGGTTCAACGATCAGCGCGACGGCATGGTCGATCAGATGAAGACGCTGGCCAACATGGGTCTGCTCGGCCGCTTCGTCGGTATGCTGACCGACAGCCGCTCCTTCGTGAGCTATCCGCGCCACGAATACTTCCGCCGCATACTGTGCGACGTGATCGGTACCTGGGTGGAAAACGGCGAGTATCCCGCCGATATGGAAGCGCTGGGCGAGCTGGTGCAGGGCATCAGCTTCAACAACGCCCGCGATTATTTCGGCATCCCGATCGAATAATTATGCTTTTCGCCCCGTCCGGCATCACGTCGGGCGGGGCGATATTTTTTGACTTTTTGCGCGGCACGGCTGTCAGAACTGCGGCACATCGACCGGAATCGAACCGAGATTGACCGAATCGGCGGAGAGCAGCCCCGCCGCCGTCCAGTTGGCCGCGTCCTCAAACGACACCGGCGCGGGTTTGCCGGTCAGAACGCAGTCGGCAAAGCGCTCGAGCATCATCAGCGCGCCGCTGTCATAGAGCGCGTAGGTGTCGTTGTCGAGCGAACCGGCGCCGTAATCACCCGCGTTCCAATAGCGCCTCCATTCGTCGGAGACGAGATCCTTAAACTCATAGACGTTTTTCCACTCGCCCGGCCTGCAAAGGCCCTTGACATAGACCTTGTGGAAGTCGGTCGGCCCCTGCGGCGCCTGATAGCAGCCCTCGGTGCCCTGAAAGCTGTAATAGGTCACGTTGTCCGGGCGCGGCGAGACAAAGCTGGCGCGCAGGCGGATCAGGTGATTCTTCTCCGTTTTCAGCATCAGCGCGCAGGTGCTGTCGGCCGGCATATCGAACGCGCGGCCCGAGGCCATGCAGGAAACGGTCGTCACCCTCTCGTCCATGATGTGCAGCAGCGGCCCGATGGTGTGCGTGATATAGGGATGCCCGCGCCGGCCAAAGTACGTTTTCTGCCGCCAGCCGCCGATGTTCGGGAAGAGCGGATGATACTCCTGAAAATCCTTGAGATAGTCGCTCTCGGCATAGTAAACCTCGCCGAACATTCCGCGCCGGATCATTTCCTCGACGATCAGAAGCGGCCTGATATAGCAATAGTTCTCCGCCATCATGTAGGTCTTGCCGCTCCTTCGGATCGCGTCGCCGATGCGGCGAATATCCTCGATGGTCGTCGCGACGATGACCTCGCTCATCACGTGCTTGCCGGCGTCCAGCGCATCGACGACCGTGTCGGCGTGCACGTCGATCGGCGTGGCCATAATAACCGCGTCAATGCCTTCATCGGCGCAGAGCGCGCGGTGATCATAATAGGCCTTCACGCCGTATTGCCCGGCGATTTTATCGGCCCTCTCCTTATCAATATCGCAGACGGCGACCAGCTCGACCATCTCGGAAGCGGCCGCGTTCGCGCAGTGAACCGCGCCCCGCCGAAGCCCGACGACGCCTATGCGCAGCTTATCCATGCTCATCCTTCCTTTCATAGACCGCCCTACAGCGCGAAATCCGGCACCTCGACCGGTATGCCGCCGCCCAGAGCCGACGCTTCGGAAAGCAGACCGGCGGCCGTCCAGTTGAGCGCGCGCGCCGCGCTGACGGGCGGCTCGGTGTCCTTCAGGATGCAGTTAGCGAACGCCTCCAGCAAAAGCGGCGCGCCGCTGTCATACTTCTCGGTGCCGTTGTCGCGGCTGTCGTCAAAATAGCCCTCGGGGAATATATCCCACTCCCTGGGCAGGAAGCCGCGGAAATCATACACATTCCGCCATTCGTTCGGGCGGCAAAGCCCGCGGATGTGGATCTTGTGGAAGTCCGTCGGCCCCTGCGGCCCCTGATAGCAGCCCTTTGTGCCCTGCACACTGTAATAGGTGTACAGATCGGGGCGGCTGGAAACAAAGCTGTTGCGCAGGCGGATCATGCCGCCGTCCTGCGTCTGGAGCATCAGCACGCAGGTGTTGTCGGCGGTGAGCGGCGTGCTGTGGCCGGCCGACATACAGGTCACGGTCTTAATGTCGGAGCCCATCGTAAAGCAGAGCGGCCCCAGCGTGTGCGTGATATACGGATGCCCCTGCCGGCCGAAATAGACCTCGCGCCGCCACGGCTGCAAGCCGTCCGGAAAGCCGGGCCGGAGCTGGAAGTCCATCAGATAATCGCTCTCGCCATAGTAAATATCGCCCAGCAGTCCCGCCTTGATCATGTTCTGGACGATCGTCAGCGGGCGGTAGTAGCAGTAGTTCTCCTCCATCATGTATTTGCCCTTCGCCGTTTTCACGGCCTGAGCGATCCGCAGGCAGTCCTCCATCGTCGTCGCGCAGGTGACCTCGGAGAGGACGTGCTTGCCCGCGCCCAGCGCCGCGACCACCTGATCGGCGTGCTCGGGGATCGGCGTGGCGAGTATGACCGCCTCGACGTCCGTCTTGAGCAGCTCGTCGAGCGAATCATAGACGGCGGGCACATGGTTCTCCCGCGCGAATTTTTCCGCCTTCGGCCTGTCGATGTCGCAGACCGCGACCAGCTCGAGGCTGTGCGCAAAGTTCAGGATGTGTCCGGCCAGAATCCGGCCTCGATTAAGGCCGACGACCGCTGTTTTTACGCGTTTCATGCTGTTCTTCCTCCCGCTTACAGGTCAAATATCGACAGATAGCCGACGGACGCGGCCAGCCGCTCGACCGCTTCTTCGTCCGAATCGGTCGGGTATTCCATCGAATAGAAGCCCTTATAGCCGGCCTGCCGGAAAATCGCCAGCACGGCGGCAAAATCCACATCGCCCTCGCCATAGCGCATGAGCGAATTGCCCTTCACCGCGTCGCGGAGATGGACGTGCGCGGTTCTCGGCGCATAGGCCCGCGCCGCGTCAAGGAGCGATTCCCCCGCATAGACCAGATGCGCCGTGTCAAACGTACACTTGACGCGCTCGTCCTGGAGCGCCCAGTATTCGTCGATCTCGCAGCGGCGCTCGGCCAGCGATTTCTTGTGCGGCGCTTCAATCGCGCAGACCACGCCGTAGCGATCACCCAGATCGGCGAGCCGTGAGTTGAATTGGGCGCGCTCCTGGAGCAGCTCTTCCCGCTTGACGTCCGGCTTCGGGTTGCCGCAGCAGTAGGTCACGACGCCCGCGCCCAGCTCCCGCGCCAGCGCATAGCCGTTTTCCATCTGCTCGAGCGTCATCTCGCCGCTGATGTTGACCGCCGCCGCCCTCATGCCGGTTCGCCTGAAGGCCGCCGCACATTCGGCGATTGAGCGATCGGTCGCGTGGGCCACGTCGAAATGCGGCACCCAGTCGCCAACCGTGCAAAGCTCTACCTGCTCAAAGCCCGCCCTGGCCAGCGCCTCGAGCGCCCTTTCGAGCGGATATGTGCGGAACGTCATGGTTGACGCGACAAGTTTTGATGGGTTCATGGTCATATCCTCCTGTCTCAAAGATTTTTTATGCGAAAAACGAATCGAACGCGCCCGAGGCAAGCAGCAGCGCGGCAATCCCCGCAATCATTCCGATCGTCTGCCGCGCCCTGAGCCGTTCCCGGAAGAGAAGCAGGCCGCAGAGCGTCGAAAGCAGAATCACCGCGCCGTTGAACGTCGGATAGAACACGACGCTGGGGAGCCGTCCCGCCAGGAAAATATTCAGCCGGTTGTATACGCACCCGAAAAGCCCCGAGCCGAGGATATACGGCCACGCGCCCGCCGGCAGCGCGGGCAGGCGCCGCCTTCCGGACGCGGCGAAGGCGGCGGCGATAAATACGACCGCCGAGGTCAGCGCCGCCGCAAGCATCATCTCGGAAATTTTGGCCGCCGAATCGGAGCGCTGATGCAGCTTGAAGATGATCCCAACCGCCGCGCTGCACACGAAAAAGCCCGCGCACCAGAGCTTCCACGTCCGCGTCGCCTGATCGCTTTTGGGCGATATGATCAGAAACAGCGCGATCATGAGCAGCGCCACGCCCGCCGCCTGCGCCGCGCTCGCCGCCTCGCCCAGCACGAACACGCCGAAACCGGTCGATATGAGCAGCGACGCGCAGCCGATGAACGAGGTCAGCGAAACCGGCCCGCTCGCCATCGCCTGCATCTTGAACAGCAGAAACGCCGCCGTCACGCCGCCATAGAGCATCCCCCATTGGACGCTCGCCGCATCAAACGCCAGACCGCCCGTCAGAGCCGCCGCCGCGCCGAGCAGCGCGATCCACACGCCTGAAACGGCCGCGTTGAACAGCAGCGCGCCGCTCAGTCCGTCGAGGCCGCGATTGCCGAATTTGTGCAGGAGCAGATTGTTCGCCGTCGCCGAGAGAATCGACAGGCTCAGCAGAAAGTATGCCGTCATTTCGCATCGCTCCTTCCTTCTTACAGGCCCATTATGCCAGAAGGCGCCGGGAATCTCAATCCTCTCCGTTATCAAAAAACTGCTCTCAATGATCATCCGCGCAAAAGCGCTGGACAATTTTTTCGGGGCAGTGTACAATAGCAAAAAAGGGAACGGAGGAAAACGCGTCATGCCGCATCGTCTCCTGCGCGCGTCCATGGCCGGATGCTTCAATGCCGATGGCTATTTCTTCCAGCAGACGCTGGGCCGCCCGCTCATGGGCACGCCGCACAGCCATGACTTTTACGAAATGATCTGCGTCCTGTCCGGCTCGTGCGTACACAGCGTGAACGGCGCTGAAACGCGCTGCGCTGAGGGCGATCTGTTCTTCCTGCGCCCGTCCGATCTCCATGCCCTCGGCGGCCAGACAGAGGGCACAAACGTCGCCGCGCTCTCGGTCATCCCGTCCGAGGTGGAGAAGTTTCTCTGCGCCTACGGCCTTTCGGACGATCCTGCCCTTTCAGGCGCGCCGCCGACGGATGCGCCGCCTCATGTCCGTCTCCACAGCGGCGAACGGACGGCCCTCGGCGCGCTCTGCGACCGGCTTTTCGCCCTCCCCGCCGCCGAACGAACGCCGCTATGCCGCGTACTCCTGGGCGAGGTATTCGCCGCGATCATCAAGGGCCGCGATCAGTCGGAAAGCGCCGTGCCGCCCTCCTTCGCCGCCCTGCTGGCCGAGATGAATCAGCCCGTGAACGCGGCCGGCGGCGTCGGCGTCTTTCTGCGGCTATCGAACTTCAGCCATGCTCAGCTCTGCCGTCTGACCAGAAAGTATCTCGGCATGACCCCGCGGGACTATGTGAATACGGTGCGCATGAAATACGCGTGGGAGCTGGTCGTTTCGAGCGAGGAAAGCTATGAGGCCATCTGCGAAGCCGTCGGCTTTTCCAGCTTCAGCTATTTCTGCCGCCTGTTCGTCAAGACCTATGGAATCACGCCCGCCAAAGCGCGCAAAAGCCGTTCCCCCGGCGCGCGGACGATCTGACCGCGCGCACAAAGCCTATATAAAAGGAAAGCCGCCCGTTTGCTGCGGGCGTGCCTTTTCTTATAGTATATGAAGTTGACGGTCCGTTCGAAGCGCGTACAGGCCTTTGCCGTTCTATTGATATGTCTTGCGTTTGGTTTACGCCGGTCATACGCTTCTGTTGATATGTCTTGCGTTTGCTCACGCCTGCTGTTTGACGCACAGCGCCAAACAGAACGGCTTGCGGAATGCTCCGTTCCTATTCCGCCGTGGGTCGGGATCGCCATTAGCGCGTTCTCAATGGCCGTGCGGTTATCGGACTTGGTGGATTCACTTCGGGCTTGCGCGTTTCTTTATGGCGATCCCGACGGAGAACGAAGGAGACGAGGGAACGCGGGGGACGGGGAACGGAGTCGGCGGCGAAGTGTAAGTGCGTTTTTACGTGATCGTATTGGCTTTGCTATGTTTTCCGCGGGGAGTACGCTGGGGCTGAAATGTGGAAGCCGCACTGCGGCCGCCCCAGACTGCGCCAAAGAGCCATTGGCTCTCTGGACTCTCCTCATTTGGGTCGTGATGTGGGTGCGTTTCACGCAGCGAAGGGCACTCGGGTATAACGTAGACTGACCCGGCTCTGATGTATGGCCGGGCAATATGGAACCGGGCGCTGCCCGCCTAAAGGCTGATGAGGACGACGGACGCTGTGCCGATCAAAAGAGCCAGCGCTTTTCGGCGGCTGAGTCTGTCCTTAAAGACGGTTACGCTCCAGAGCGTCGTAAAGGCCATGTTGATCACGTTGATCGCCGGATACATAATCACGCTGTCCAGCCGGCCGCTCAGATAGAGCGTCAGGACGTTATACAACCCCATTATCAGGCCGACCAGCACGATCGGCGCAACCACATTCGGCGTAAACGGCGCGGTTCTGCGCTCGCCCGTGCGCGCGCGGTGAATCCAATAGATCAACAGCGAAAAGACAAACGCCGCAATGTTGCTCACGACGATAAAGCTCATATACTCGGCGTGCGCCGCCGTGTGCTGATGCACCTTTTGAAGCGCGTTCACCGTGCCCGAGGCCGCCATGCAGGCCAGCGCCATCGCCAGCCATTTTCCGTCGTTTCTGCGCCCCTGCTCGGGCGTTACGGTCAAAAGCATCGTTGCCACGAACAGCGCCGCGCCCACCATCTGAACCGGCGCGATCGCCTCGCCATAGGCCAGCGCGCCCAGCGTCGTCGGGAAGATCAGATAAAAGCCGTTGATCAGCGCCGTCAGCGACACTGATCCGCGCCCCAGCGCCTTCGTATAGAAAAACTGAAACGCCACGCTGCACGCGCCCACAATCACCGCCAGATAGACCGTCGGCGCGCCCGGCAGCCCCTCGCCCGAGAACAGATACAGTATGAAAAAGATCAGCGCCGTCGCGGCAAACATCACGCAGTTGTACATCACCGCGTCCTGACTGTTCTTGCCGTACCGGCGGCCAAAGCGCCCCTGTATCAGCGCCTTCACGGACGCGATAAACGACAGAAACGGCAGCAGCAGATAGAGCATACGCCCATCCTCCCGTGTTTTTTCTCATGTGAAAACGCGCACTCCGAAACGCCGGCTTCGACCATCTCGGAGCGCGCGCAATGCGCCTTACTCGGCAAACGAGGGAATCTCCAGCTGATTGAGCACCTCGCAGCCATCCTGCGTCACCGTCACCAGATCCTCAATGCGCACGCCGAACTTTCCGCTCAGGTAAATGCCCGGCTCGATCGAGAAGATCATGCCCGGCTCCAGGGGGCGTTCGCACGCCGCGCTCACATCCGGCGGCTCGTGAACCTCCAGCCCGATGCCGTGGCCCGTGCGGTGGATGAAATATTCGCCGTAGCCGGCCTCCTCGATCACCCGCCGCGCCGCACGATCCACGTCGCACAGCCGCGCGCCCGGCTTCACCGCCGCCTTGCCCGCCAGATTGGCGCGGCGCACCAGCTCGTAGACGCGCTTCATCTCGTCGGTCGCTTCTCCAAAGAACATCGTGCGCGTCATGTCGCTCATGGCGTGGTTGAGGTCAAGCCCCACGTCGAATATGATCGAATCGCCCTCCTTGAGAGGCGTATCGTCCGAATCGTGATGCGGCTCGGCGCAGTTCGCCCCGAAGCACACCAGCGGCTTAAAGCTGTAGCCCGCCGCGCCCATCGAGCGCGCGATCTCCACATAGCGCTCGGCCAGCTGACGCTCGGTTTCGCCCGCCCTGACCGTGCTCATGAGCTTTTTCAGCACTTCGTCGTTCAGGCGGGAGCTTTCGCGCATGGCGCTTAACTCGTCCGCGTCCTTGCACATCCGCGCGTCGTCCACCGGCGCGGAGCCGAGCTTCATCCGAATGTCCGGCCGCTTTTCCATCAGGCGGATCAGGAAATGACTCGGCCAGCGCTTGTCGATGCCCAGCGCGCCGATATGCTCCGGCAGCGCGTCCGCCAGGACGGATACGCAGTCCTCGGTGTCGTCGTATTCGGTCAGCGGCAGATCGGGCGCGGCCTGCTGCATGAACAGCCTGTTGGCGAACAGGCGCACATCGCCCCTGTCCGTAATCGTCAGCGCCAGCATCCGTTCGCCTGGCGAGATCCAGCGCCCCGTGAGATAATACACCGATTCCGTCGCGCTCACCAGGATGCACGGCAGGCCGTCGCGCTTCATCAGCTCGACCACGCGATTGACTCTTAATTGATTCATGCTTCCTCTTCCTTTCCCTTGACGCTGCGGATGATCCAGTATCCGCCGCCCTTTGCGATGACCTCGGCGTTTCCGAACGTCTCCTGCAAATGCTTGAGCGCGGAGGGCGCGCCCTGCTGCTTGCGGATGACGATCGTCAGCGCGCCGCCGGGGCGCAGCCGCTCATGCGCCGTGTCGAACAGGCTGTAGATCAGCGCCTTGCCCGCGCGGATGGGCGGGTTGGTCACGACGTGATCGAACGTCCCCTCGATCGATTCAAAGCCGTCGCTGGCGATGACCTCAGCCGTCGCGCCGTTGTTCTTCAGATTGCGCCGCGCCAGATCGAGCGCGCGCGCGTTTACGTCCGACATGACCAGCTGCGCCTGCGGATTGGCCAGCGCCAGAAACGCGCCCACCGGCCCCCAGCCGCAGCCCAGATCGAGCACGCGTCCGGAAAGCGCGCCCATCGATTCGATCAGCAGCCGGCTGCCCGGATCCAGCTCGTTTTTAGAAAACACGCCCGCGTCGGTCTCGAACGTGAGCGTCAGGCCGAGCGCGCGCGCCGTAATTGAGCGCTCCTTATGCGCGCTGGCCGGCTCCTGCGTGTAATAATAGTCCGGCATATACTATTCCTCCAGATCGGTGACGTTATAAAGATGCGCCTTCTCCGCCTCGGTCAGCTCGCGCCACTGCCCCGCCTCGAGCGCGGAATCGAGCTCAATGCCCGCAATGGAGCGGCGATGCAGCGCCGTGACAGGGTGCCCCAGCGCGCCCAGCATCCGCTTGACCTGATGATATTTGCCCTCGTGGACGGTGACCTCGCACAGCGACTCGTCCTCGCCCGCTTCAAGGATTTCCAGCTTCGCGGGGGCGCAGGTGAAGTCCTTGAGTTCAATCCCCTCGGCCATGCGCACCGCGTCGCTCTCGGTCAATCGTCCCTCGACGCGCGCGACGTAAATCTTGTCCTGCTCCCAGCGCGGCGAAATCAGCCTGTGCGCCAGCTGGCCGTCGGTGGTCATGAGCACCAGCCCGGTCACGTCCCTGTCCAGCCGTCCCACCGGGCCGATCTCCAGCGCGAGGAAGCTCCGGGGCAGATAGTCGGCGACGGTCGCCCGCCCGCGCGGATCCTGCGTGGCGGTCAGAACGCCCGCGGGCTTGTTGATCATCAGGTGCAGGTGCTTGCTCGTGCGCAGCGGCGCGCCGTCCAGACATACGCGCGCGCTGTCCAGATCGATCTGCATCGACGCGTCGTGAACGGCGCGCCCGTCCACGGTCACGCGCCCCGCCTTTACCAGCGCCGCCGCTTCCTTTCGGGAAGAGCCGTTGCGCGAGAGCAGCCTGTCCAGCCGCATTTTTCGCATTGCTTGTGTTCTCCTTGCTGACAATGATCGCTTGAAAAGAGCAATCCGCCTCGGAGCATCGCCCCGCGCGGATTGCTCGCACGTTTTTTTATTTAGACGTCGTCATCGTTCTCCGGCTCGGGATCGCTTTCGAGAGAATCCACCAGCCGGTCGAGCGCGTCCGGCTCGTCGGACTGCTTTTCGGTCGGCGCGTCGTCCAGATCGATTCCGTCGATCGCGTCGGCGGTGCGGATCTCGCCGGTTTCCTCGTCGGTTTCCTCATCAGCCTCGGCGCGGGCCACGCCCACGACCTTGCAGCCGGCCTCGACGCGCATCAGCCGCACGCCCTGCGTGTTGCGGCCCAGCGTGGAAATGTCATTAACCGGCATACGGATGATCGTGCCGTCGTCGGTGATGAGCAGAATGTCCTCTTCCTCATGGACGGGCAGCTGGCAGCACATCCGGCCGGTCTTGTCGGTCAGGTTCATCGCCTTGATGCCCTTGCCGCCGCGGCTCTGCACGCGGTATTCGTCGGGACGGGTGCGCTTGCCATAGCCCAGCTCTGTGATGGAGAGCACCTGCGCGTCCTCTTCGACGGGCGTCATGTCGACCACCTCGTCGTCCTCGTCCAGCTCGATGGCCTTCACGCCCATGGCCGCGCGGCCGATGGGACGCATATCGGTTTCGGGGAAGCGGATGGCCATGCCGTCGCGCGTGCCGAGCAGTATGTCAAAGCTGCCGTCGGTCAGCGCCACGCGGATCAGCTCGTCGTCCTCGCGCAGCACGATGGCGATCAGGCCGCTCTTGCGCAGATTGGCGAACTCGTCAAGGCTGGTGCGCTTGATCAGGCCGTTCTTCGTCGCCATGACCAGATAGTGCCCCTCGACGCGCTCGCGCGGCATGGGCAGCATAACGGTGACCTTCTCGCCGCCGTCGAGCTGCAAGAGATTGACCACGGCCGTTCCGCGCGCCGTGCGGCTGGCCTCGGGAATCTCGTGGCAGCCCAGCTGATAGACGCGGCCGCGGTTGGTGAAGAACAGAATCGGATCGTGCGTGGAGACAACGTACATCTGCTCCACATAGTCCTCGTCGCGCGTGGCCGCCGCCATAACGCCCTTGCCGCCGCGCTTCTGGGCGCGATAGGTCGATTTGCTCAGGCGCTTGACATAGCCGAAGTGGGTCATGGTGACCACCATGTCCTCCTCCTGGATCAGATCGAGCGTCTCGATTTCATCCTCGACCGCCGCGATTTCGGTGCGGCGCTCGTCGGCGTACTTGCGGCGAACCTCCAGCATTTCGGTCTTGATGATGTCCATAACCATCCACTCGTTGGCCAGCACGTCCTTGAGATGCGCGATGGTCTGCTCGATCTGGGCGTATTCGTCCTGCAATTTATCGCGTTCCAGGCCGGTCAGGCGCTGCAAACGCATATCGAGTATGGCCTGCGCCTGCTTGTCGGACAGGCCGAACGTGCTCATCAGTCCGTCGCGCGCCTCCTGCGTGGTGCGGCTGGCGCGGATGAGCGAGATCACCGCGTCGATGCGGTCGAGCGCGATGAGCAGGCCCTCCAGAATGTGGGCGCGCGCCTCGGCCTTGTTGAGGTCGTAGCGGGTGCGGCGCGTCACAACGTCCTTCTGATGATCGACGTAGTGCGCGAGCATATGCTTGAGCGAGAGGATCTTGGGCGTGCCGTCCACCAGCGCCAGCATGATCGCGCCGAAGGTTTCCTGCATCTGCGTGTGCTTGAAGAGGAAGTTGAGCGCCACGTTGGCGTTCACGTCGCGCTTCAGCTCCACAACGATGCGCATACCCTCGCGGTCGGATTCGTCGCGCACGTCGGAAATGCCGTCAAAGCGCTTTTCGTGAACCAGCTCGGCGATCTTCTCCACCAGGCGCGCCTTGTTGACCATGTAGGGGATCTCGGTCACGACGATGCGCTGGCGGTTGCCGCTCATGGCCTCGATGTCGGTGCGCGCGCGCATGATGATGCGGCCGCGGCCGGTGCGATAGGCCTCGTGGATGCCCGCCTTGCCCAGAATCAGGCCGCCGGTCGGGAAATCGGGGCCTTTGATGAACTGCATCAGGTCCTCGCAGGTGCAGTCCGGGTGATCGATCAGATAGACCGTGCCGTCGATGACCTCGCCCAGATTGTGCGGCGGGATGTTGGTGGCCATGCCCACGGCGATGCCGTTCGAGCCGTTGACCAGCAGGTTCGGGAAGCGCGCGGGCAGCACGGCGGGCTGCATCAGCGTCTCGTCGAAGTTGGGATAGAAATCGACCGTTTCCTTGTCCAGATCGGCGAGCATTTCCATCGCCATTTTGGACATACGCGCCTCGGTATAACGCATGGCCGCCGCGCCGTCGCCGTCAACCGAGCCGAAGTTGCCCTGGCCGTCCACGAGCGGATAGCGGATGTTGAAGTCCTGCGCCAGGCGCACCATGGCGTCGTACACGGAGGAATCGCCGTGCGGGTGATATTTACCAAGCACATCGCCGACGATACGCGCCGATTTGCGGTAGGGCTTGTCGGGCGTTACGCCCAGCTCCATCATGGAATAGAGGATACGGCGGTGAACCGGTTTAAGACCGTCGCGCACATCGGGCAGCGCGCGGGTCACGATCACCGCCATGGAATAGGCGATGAACGATTTTTCCAGCTCTTCCTTCATATCGATCGGCATCAGATGGCCGATGTTCATTTCATCAGGCAAAGGGAGCACCTCCAGCTCTTATTCGGGGGTTGCGCGCCTCTTTTCGGTCTTTGTCCGTCAAAGGGCGCGGTTTTCGGCGCTCAGGGCGCTTAAATGTCCAGATCGGCCACCAGCTTGGCGTTCTTTTCGATGAAGTCGCGGCGCGGCTCCACGTCGTCGCCCATGAGCAGCGCCAGCGTTTCGTCCGCGGCGATGGCGTCGGCCACGCTCACGCGGTACATCGAGCGCGTCTCGGGGTTCATGGTCGTCTCCCACAGCTGCTCGGCGCTCATCTCGCCCAGGCCTTTATAGCGCTGAACGTCGGGCTTGGCGTCGCGGCCCATCTCGTCCAGCAGCTTCTGGAGCTGAACGTCGGAATAGACGTATTTCTCGGTCTTGCCGCGCGTCACCTTGTACAGCGGCGGCTGCGCGATGTAGACATAGCCGTTTTCGATCAGCTTGGGCATGAAGCGGTAGAAGAACGTCAGCATCAGTATGCGGATATGGCTGCCGTCCACATCGGCATCAGTCATGCACACAATGCGGTGATAGCGCAGCTTTGTCTCGTCGAAATCCTTGCCGAAGCCGCCGCCAAACGCCGTAATCATCGCCTTGATCTCCTGGTTGGCCAGCGCCTTGTCCACGCGCACCTTCTCGACGTTCAATATCTTGCCGCGCAGGGGCAGGATCGCCTGGAAGTGGCGGTCGCGGCCGTTCTTGGCGGAGCCGCCGGCGGAATCGCCCTCGACAAGGAAGATCTCGCACTTGGCGGGATCGCGCTCGGAGCAGTCGGCCAGCTTGCCGGGCAGCGCCGCCGATTCGAGCGCCGTCTTTCTGCGGGTCAGATCGCGCGCCTTCCTCGCGGCCTCGCGGGCGCGGGCGGCGGAGAGGCACTTGTCCATGACCGTGCGGCCGATCATGGGGTTCTCCTCAAAGAAGCTCTCCAGCTTGTCGGCCACCATGTTGTCCACCAGCGCGCGCACCTCGCTGTTGCCCAGCTTGGCCTTGGTCTGTCCCTCGAACTGCGGCTCGACCAGCTTGACCGATATGACCGCGGCCAGACCCTCGCGCACGTCGTCGCCGGTCAGGTTCGCGTCGGCGGGCTTGAGCATCCCCACCTTGCGGCCGTAGTCGTTCACCACGCGGGTCAGCGCGCGCTTGAAGCCCTCAAGATGCGTGCCGCCCTCCGGCGTGTGGATGTTGTTGGCGAAGCAGAACACGCTCTCGGTAAAGCCGTCGTTCCACTGGAGCGCCACCTCGACGGTCGTGCCGTCCTTCACGCCCTCGATATACACCGGCTCGGGGAAGAGCGGCGTCTTGTGGCTGTTGAGGTATTCGACGAACGACTTGATGCCGCCCTCATAGTGATAGTCAACCTCGAGCGGCTCCTCGGCGCGCTCGTCGCGCAGCGTGATGCGGATGCCCTTGTTGAGGAACGCCATCTCGCGGAAGCGCGTCTTGAGCGTGTCGAAATCGAACGCACCCGTCTCGAAAATGCCCGGTTCAGGCTCCTCGCCGGTCTTGACGTCCGGCCAGAACTGTATGGTCGTGCCGGTGCGGTCGGTTTCGCCGATGATTTTGAGATCATAGAGCACCTTGCCGCGCTCGTATTCCTGCTGATAGATCTTGCCGCCCTGATAGACGTTGACCTTCAGATGACGGCTCAGCGCGTTGACACAGCTCGCGCCCACGCCGTGCAGGCCGCCGGAAACCTTGTATCCCCCGCCGCCGAATTTGCCGCCCGCGTGCAGCACGGTCAGGCACACCTCGACCGCGGGACGGTGCATCTTGGGGTGGATCCCCACGGGGAAGCCGCGGCCGTCGTCCATAACGGTCACGGAGCCGTCCTTATTGAGCGTCACCAGAATATTTTTGCAATAGCCGGCCAGCGCCTCGTCCACGGCGTTGTCAACGATCTCATAGACCAGATGATGCAGTCCGCGCTCGTCGGTGGAGCCTATATACATACCGGGGCGGCGGCGCACGGCCTCCAGGCCCTCAAGCACCTGTATCTGACTCTCGTCATAGTTGTTTTTCTTATTGTCAGCTCCCATTTTGGCACCCCTTGCGATCACAATTTTTCTACTATTTATTATAGCACTTTTTTGCACGTTTATCCAGCCCTTTCCGCGCATTTGCGCACACTCTTAACCCAAGCGATCGTCACAAAAAAGAGCCGATTGCTTTCGCCAAATAAACGCCGCGGGATTGCTTTTTTCGTACGGGCGGTCTATAATAGTTTCATGAAAACTTCTCATACAAAGGGGGATATAACCATGTTTTCGTTTGACGAGGGCGTGAACCGCGCGGGCACAGACTGCGAAAAGTGGGACGAGCGCAAAGAAGTATTCGGCACGGAGGACGTGCTGCCCATGTGGGTGGCCGATATGGATTTCGCCGCGCCGCAGCCGGTGATCGACGCCATGGCGCGCCGCGTCGCCCACGGCGCGTTCGGCTACACCGCCATCACCGGCGCGGATTATGACGCCGTGACCGGCTGGATGAAGCGCCGCCACAATCTGGAGATCGAGAAGAGCGACGTGCTGTTCTCGCCGGGCGTTGTGGACAGCCTGCGCGTCGCCGTCGCCGCGGTCACGCAGCCGGGCGATACGGCGGTCATCCTCACGCCGGTCTACGGCCCGTTCTATGCCAGCGCGGAGGCGGCGCAGTGCCATATCCGCCGCTGCCCGCTCGTTCAGGATGAGGGCGGCTGGCGCATCGACTATGACGATCTCGAGGCGGCCTTTAAGGCGGGCGCGAAGGCCCTCCTGCTCTGCAACCCGCACAATCCCGTCGGCCGCGTGTGGACGCGCGCGGAGCTGGAAACCGTCTGCGTCCTCGCCCGCCGGTACAACGTGACGATCATCTCGGACGAAATCCACGCCGATCTCGAAATGCCCGGCTACAAGGTCACGCCGATACTTTCTGTCGAGCCGAACGCCATACAGCTCATATCCGCGACGAAAACGTTCAATCTGGCCGCGCTGCGCCATTCCTCGGTGCTGATCAAAAACGCCGAGCTGCGCGCGCGCTTCAAGGCGGAATACGACAAGCGCGGCATCGACGGCCTCAACCTCTTCGGCGCGCTGGCCCAGCGCACGGCCTATAACGAGGGCGAGGCGTGGCTGGACGAGCTGCTCGCCTACATCGACGGCAACCGCCGCGTCGTCGAGGACGCGCTGACCGGCACGGTCGTCAAATACAGCCGCCTCGAAGCGACGTATCTGATGTGGCTGGATATGCGCGCGCTCAATCTGAATCAGAAGGATCTTATGCGCTTTGTGGTTGAAAAGGCGCGTCTCGGCCTGAACGACGGCACGTTCTTCGGCGAAGAGGGCGCGGGCTTTGCGCGCCTGAACCTCGCCACGCCGCGCAAAAACGTCGTCGAGGCGATGGCCCGCCTGACCGCCGCGCTCAGAACGCTGTAATATATCGCCGAATCCGCATAAACGCGCCGCGCGCTCCCATCCTCTGCGGGAGTACGCGGCGTGTTGCCGCGCAGCCGGACGCGCTCGCCCCTCCGCCGCGCCCCCGCCATGCCATTCCGCGCGTTCCTCCCGCCAAAATCATCCGTTCAGACCAGCCGAACGCAAAAACCGCCGCGCGCCTCCATCCTTCTCGGAGACGCGCGGCGCTCTGTAAAATGCGGAGCGTGCCCTTGCGAAAGCCGCCGCGTCCCGGCTATGCCGATGTCCCGGCGGCTGCCCCTCCGCGCGCTTCTCCCCGCAAGGCCGCGCGTTTATCCGAATCAGCCCAGACGCAAAAACCGCCGCGCAAGCCCTGTTTTTTCAGGACTGCGCGGCGGCTTTTCGCATATTTAGGCCCTGGCCAGCGTTTCAATGGCATGGGCGAATATCTTGACGCTCAGTATGAACTTTTCCCAGTCGATATACTCGTCCGGCATATGGCAGGTGTCTGTGTCGCCGGGGAAGTTGATGCCGAAGGCCACGGTATTGGGCATCATGCGCGAATAGGTGCCGCCGCCGATGGCGATGGGATAGGCGGGCAGTCCGGTCACGTCGTGATAGACCTCGAGCAGACCCTTGACCACCTTGTGATCGGCGCTCACATAGTGCACGGTGCGGCCGCTCAGGCGGCGCACGGACAGCGGCGTGTCGGTCAGCTTGTAGCACATCTGGCCGAGGATCTTCTCTTCGCTGGTGGCCAGCGGATAGCGGATGTCGAGCGTCACTTCAAAATGGCGGCCGTCGAAGCGCACCAGGCCGATGTTGCAGGTCAGATTGCCGCACTCCTTGTCCTCCGCGGCGATGCCGGCGCTCCGGCCGTCGCCCTCAACGCCGAAGTATTTGTCCATCGCCGCCGCAGCGTCCTTCACGCCGCCGTCCGCGCCGATGCGCACCAGCGCGTTGAACAGCAGCCCCGCCGCGTTCAGGCCCAGCTCGGGTACGCTGGCGTGCGCCTGTATGCCAATCGTCTCGATCTGCGCGCGATTATCGCCCAGGTCGGTCACGGTGAACTTGTAGTCCGCGCCGGAAAGACGCGCCTTCAGCTCGTCCACGCTCACATTTTTCGTGCCCACGACGGCGCGCGCCGTGCCGGGCACAACGTTCACGCGCTCGCCCGCGTCGATCGAATAGACCGGAAGAGACACACCGTCCTCGCCCGCGCACTCGCAGGAGAGCAGAACATTGATGCCGCCCTTTTCGATGTTGATCAGCGGATATTCCGCGTCGGGAGAGAAGCCGTAATCGGGCATTTTCACCTTCGAGGCATAGTATCTCATGCCGCGCATGGCCACCTCCTCGTCGCAGCCGAGGATCAGGCGCACGCCGTCCTTCAGCTCGACGCCCGCGTCCCGCACGGCGCGCATGGCGTAGAGCGCCGCGATCGCCGGGCCTTTATCGTCCATCACGCCGCGGCCATAGACGCGCCCGTCCGCCATATCGCAGGCGAAGGGATCGTGCGTCCAGCCGTCGCCGGCGGGCACAACGTCCAGATGCGCCAGCATACCCAGCGTCTGCACGCCCTCGCCCAGCGAAATATCGCCCGCATAGCCGTCGAAATTGCGCACGGCAAAGCCCATCTTTTCCGCGTCGGACAGCGCCTGATCGAGCGCCTTTCGCACGTTCTCGCCGAACGGCTTGCCCTCGCCCGCCGGCTCGACCGACGGAGAATCGATCGCCACCCACTTCTTGAGCGTCTCATAAATTTCATCGCGCCAGCCGTCGATCAGCGCATCGATCTTTTTGTTGTACTTTTCCATGATCATTTCTCCTCCCTGTCCTTATGCAGGCTGTCGTATATGGCCTGCGCGGTCTGTGTGGATATGCCCTCGGCCTGACAGATGTCCTCGACCGAGGCCTTCTCGAGCGCTTCCATCGTCTCAAATTGCTGAAGAATCGCCTTTTTGCGCTTCGGCCCCACGCCGGGGATGTCGTCCAGACGCGATTTGAGCGCCGCCGCCCCGCGCAGCGAGCGATGGTGCGATATGGCGAAGCGATGCGCCTCGTCGCGCAGCCGCTGTATGAGGTGCAGCGCCTCGCTGTGCTTGTCCAGCAGGATCGATTCGTCCTCGTCCGGCAGGATGATCTCCTCAATGCGCTTGGCCAGGCCGAACATGGGGATGTTCAGACCCAGCGCCTGCTGCGCCCGCATCGCCGCGCCCAGCTGGCCGCGCCCGCCGTCGATCAATATGAGATCGGGCAGCTCGGAAAACTTGCCGCCCTCATTCGGCAGCCCCTTTTCGGCGCGCTCCTTCTGCTCGTTTAGACCGTGGCTCAATCGGCGCGTGAGCACCTCGTTCATCGAGGCGAAGTCGTTCGGCCCCTCGACGGTGCGTATTCGGAAATAGCGATAGTCGCGGTTGGCGGCGCGGCCGTTCTTCATCACGACCATCGAGCCGACAGACTGCGCGCCCTGCGTGTTGGATATGTCGTAGCCCTCGATGCGCACGGGCAGCTTGGCCAGCCCCAGCACGCCCTGCAATTCCTCCAGCGCGCCGATGGTGCGCGCGCGGCTGGCGGCGAGCTGCTTTTCGCGCTTGTCCACCGCGTCGGCGGCGTTCTTCATGGCCATTTCGACCAGACGGCGCTTCTCGCCGCGCTGCGGACAGCCGATCTTCACGCGCAGGCCGCGCTTTTCGCTGAGCAGCTCCTCCAGCACCGCCACTTCGGGAATCTCATGGCTCGTGAGGATTTCGCGCGCGGGCACGCGGTCGTCGCCGTAATACTGCATGATGAAGGAAAGCAGTATCTCGCCGCAATCCTCGTCGCCGGCGCGCTCGAGCATATGGTGCTCCGAGCCGATCATCTTGCCGCCGCGCACGATGAGCGTCTGCACCATCGCGTCGTCGCCGCGCGTGAGCACCGCCAGCACGTCCTGATCGCCGCCGCCGGTGACGATCGCCTTCTGCTTCTGCATGACCGATTCCACGGCGAGCAGCCGGTCGCGGCAGAGCGCGGCGTGCTCGTAGTTGAGCTCTGCCGCCGCCGCGCGCATCTGGCGGGTCAGCTCGGCCTTCACGCCGGAATCATCGCCGGAGAGGAACTCCATCACGCGCTTCATCGTCGCCCTGTAGTCATCCTCGGAGATCAGTCCGGCGCAGGGGCCGGGGCAGCGGCCGATCTGATGATGCACGCACGGGCGCTGCACCCGTCCGGGCGAGAGCGCCTTAACGCAGCTGCGGATGGGAAACACCGTGCGCACCACGTCCATCATTTCCCGCACGACGGTGGCGCTCATGAACGGGCCGAAATACTTCGCGCCGTCCTTCTCGGGCCGGCGCACCAGCTCGACTGCCGGATAAGCGTCGGCCATATTCACGCGGATGTAGGGATAGTGCTTGTCGTCCTTGAGCAGTATGTTGTACCAGGGCCTGTGCAGCTTTATGAGGTTGCACTCGAGAATCAGCGCCTCCAGCTCGCCGTCCACCAGCACGATGTCGAAATCGTCCACCTTCTCGACCATCGCGCGCACCTTGGGCGTGTGCTGCCTGCTGTCGTAAAAATACTGCCGCACGCGGTTCTTGAGGTTGACCGCCTTGCCCACATAGATGATCTTGCCGCCCGATTTCATCAGGTAGCAGCCGGGCGAATCGGGCAGATTTTCGATCTTGAGCTTCAGGGCGTCGTTCATGCGCGCTCGTCCCTTCTCAGGCGCTCGAGCAGCGCTTCGTCCGGATCGCGGTCGGCGTAGCGCGCCGTCTCATAGACCGCAGCCAGCGTCTCGGGATCGGGCGCGTTCAGCTCGGGCAGCGCCTCGCGCAGCGTGCGGCCGTCGGCGGGGATATGGCCGCGCTTATAGAGCGTGCGCACCAGATAGCGCGCCTTCTCCCGCGCGTCCATGAGCGTCCACTTCTTCTCGCGCTTAAACAGCGCCTCCCAGCGCTTTTTGAAGCTCTCGCTCATGTCCTTTTTAACGTCGCCCCAGTCGAGCAGACTTTCCTGTTCGTCCTTATAGTCCTCGCCCGCGGCGCGCGTCACGCGGCCCATCCACGCGCCGATGCGCGCGGCCAGTGCCTTCGCCATCCGCGCCAGCTTGCGCACCATGAAGTACAAAAGCACCAGCACGATGATCGCCGCCAGCACATAGGCGACATAGGTCATGATCTCCCAGAATTTCGAAGGCTCCTGCGCCTCGGCCAGGCCGGACAAGTCCATCTCGTCCGCGCCGCCGCCGCCCATGCCGCCCGCCTGCTCGCTGCCGGCAAAGAAACGCGCCAGCGCCATGAACGCCCGTCCGATCGCCGAGGAAACGACGCCCAGTAGCCATTCGGCCTTCTCGCGGAGCCAGTTGAAGCCCGCGATCAGCGCGCAGATCAGCATGAGTCCAATCAGCAGCGCGCGGTTGTGCCGGCGCATGGCGGCGGGGGGCTTCACGCCTGTGCGGGAGGCCGCGCCTGTGTGCATCGCGCCGTCGTTGATCATCCACAGCGACGCGATCATGAACGCGCCGCCGCCCGCGCCCAGGCACACGTCCAGCGCGTGGGAGCGTATGGCGATCGCGGCAATGCCCGCGACGGCATAGAGTACCACGCCCGCGATGACGTTGCGCGAATCCGCGCTGCGCCCCGTCGCGCAGAATATGAGCGCCGCCGGCATCATGACCGCCGGCGTGAGCGCCAGTATGACGCGCGTAAGCCAGTCGCCGGTCAGCCGCCACACCGGCCCGAAGAACAGATAAATCGCAATCGCGAAAAACAGCGTAAAGCACACGGCCGCCCGCAGCGGGAAGGCGCGGCTCTTTTCCTCGTCCTCATGGGTATCGCGCCGCAGGTTGCGGTCGGGATCGGGGTCGCCCGAGCGGCTCACGCGCGCCTCAGCGACCGTCTCCGGCTTCTTCCTGCCGCCCACATAGCCGGGCAGCAGCGACACGATATACGCGACGGGCACCACGCACGCCGTCATGACGAGCGGCGCAAAGCCGTCCTCGCCCAGCAGCGCGAAGCCGATCAGCAGCGGCGCGGGCATGAAGCACAGCAGAAAGTAAACCGCCTCAAGCAGTTTGCGCAGGATTCTTTTCACGTCGCCGCCCCCTTTCCAGCTTCATCAGCGTGACCGAATTGCCGCACGCGCGCAGCCGGTCGATCCGCGCCTCGATGGCCTCGCTGTCGTACGCTGAGAGGATCAGTATATCGGCGTTTCTCAGATCGCACAGCGTCTCGAGGAACGTCGGGAAGGTCATCTCGCGGTGAATTTCCAGCCGCGCCATGGCGGTGAGCAGCGTCTCGAGCTGATCGGCGGCGCTGCGCGCGGGGATATACACGGTCTTTCCGGTGTTCTTTTCGCCGTAAAGGCAGGCGTTCGCAGCAAATCCGGCCTCCACGCCCGCGCGGAGGGAACGCGCACACAGCGTCGCCGCGATGCGGATGCCTTGCTCTACGCCCTCCTGCTCATAGTCCATGAGGTCGCCCCACTGTTCCTCGCTGGTCTGCACGTTGAGCACCACCAGCACGCGGGGATCGGCGGTGTAATCGCGCGTCTTGACCTGCAATGTGCCCAGCCGCGCCGACGCGCGCCAGTGAACGTCGCGCATGGGGTCGCCGCTTCTGTAATCGCGGATGCCGGAGACGAGGAACGGATCGGGCATGATCCAACGCCGCACCGCCGCCTCGCCCTGCCAGCGCGTGGAGGGCGTGTCCAGCTCGTCCTCATTGAGCAGCCTCGGGCACACATCCAGCGCGCAGGGCAGATTCAGCTGCACGGTCTGCTGGCTCGCGCCCAGCAGATCGCCCGCCGTCAGCGCCACGGAGCCGGCCTCGTAATGGCCGCGCTTGAGACAGGTCACCTCATGGCGGCGGCGGATCTGCGAAAACGGCCCCAGATAGAACACGGATTTGTGATATTGATCGGCGCTGATCTCGCGCGCGTCCTCGTTTTCGCCGCCGCGGCCAAAGCGCAGGTTGGGCGATATGCGCGATTCGGCGCGCACCCACGGCACGGGCAGCGGCTTGCGGTTGCGGATGACCTCAACCAGCTCCACCCTTTCGCCCTCGGTAACGCGCGGCCGGCTGAACGAGCGGGTATACTCGATCCTCTTCAGCCCGAACAGGCGGCACAGCACGGCCTCGATCAGCGCCACAGCGCCCACCGAAACCAGGATCCAGAGGATGTTCATGGCGCGTCACGCCCCTTCGCCGGACTCGACCGGCGCGGCGATCTGAGAAAGCGCCTCGCGCACAACCTCCTCGCTCTTCGTGCTCCGTCCGTAAAGGCCGCCCAGTATGATGCGGTGCGCCAGCACGGGCACGGAAAGCGCCTTCACGTCGTCGGGCGTGACGAAATCGCGGCCGTGCATCGCCGCCCAGCTCTGGCAGGCGCGCAGCAGGGCCAGCAGGCCGCGCGGGCTTACGCCGGTCTGCACCTCGGGCAGCTCGCGCGTCTTTTCAACCAGCGCCACCATATAGCGGCGCACCGGCTCGCTCACGTGAACCGTGCCGATCAGCCCCTGCGCCGCGCGGATGTCGGCGGCCGCCGCGCACGGCGTGAGCGTCTCGAGCGGGTTGCTGCTGATAAAGCGGTCGAGAATCGCCAGCGCCTCGTCGGTGTCGGGATAGCCGGGCCGCAGCTTCATCAGGAAGCGGTCGAGCTGCGCCTCGGGCAGCGGGAACGTGCCCTGCGTCTCCACGGGGTTCTGCGTCGCCACGACCAGGAACGGCTCGTCCAGCGCGCGGGTCACACCGCTCTCGGTCACCTGCCGCTCCTCCATGCACTCCAGCAGCGCCGACTGCGTGCGCGGCGTGGCGCGGTTGATCTCGTCGGCCAGCAGGATATTCGTAAACACCGGGCCGCTCTTGAATTCAAAATTTTCCGTGCGGGCGTTGAATATGCTCAGGCCGGTCACGTCGGAGGGCAGCAGATCGGGCGTAAACTGTATGCGCGAAAAGGCGCAGTCCAGCGATTTAGCCAGCGACTTGGCCATGACCGTCTTGCCCGTGCCCGGCACGTCCTCGAGCAGCACATGGCCGCGCGCAATCATCGCACACAGCATCAGCTCGACCGTGTCGCTCTTGCCCACGATGACCTTCTGAATTCTCTCCCGCACGTTGTCGGCCAGCACCCGAATATCCTTGAGTTCCATAGGCGTTTTCTCTCCTTATCTGTATGCTTTCCGCACGATTTTCCGCTCGTTTCCGCCTCTCGTCAGCCCTGTCCGCCCACCAGCTCGACCGCCTCGGCCAGGCATTTCGCCGCCAGCGTCGCGGCCAGATCGCCGCCGGAGCCGGCCTGCTCCAGCACCACGGCCACTGCGTAGGGGCAGCTCACGTCCTGAATATAGCCCACGAACCAGGCGTTCGTGCTGACGGACTTGTCGTTGCTCGTTTCCGCCGATCCGGTCTTGCCGCACACGGTGTAGCCCGACACGCGCGCCTTTTTGCCCGTGCCGTTTTCGACCGTCTCGCGCATATACTCGCCCACGATCTGGGCGGTGGCCTCGCTCATGACGCGCTTGTATGTGCCGCCCGATGTGCGCAGCCGCGGGATGCCCGCCGCGCCGGTGATCTGCCGGACCAGCTTCGGCTCCATCATCACGCCGCCGTTGGCCACGCCGGAGGCAATCATCGCACACAGCATCAGCTCGACCGTGTCGCTCTTGCCCACGATGACCTTCTGAATTCTCTCCCGCACGTTGT
>SFOF01000364.1 GCA_004552515.1 Clostridiales bacterium | reverse complement strand
CGTGCGGCGGGTATTTCGCGGCCTGCGCTTCATCAAACTCCACGCCGTGGCCCGGGCGCTCCGCTAGCGTCATCGCGCCGCCCTCCACCAGCGGCGTGCCCGGGAAGACCTCCGCCGTGGCGCCGCCGTAGCCGTAATACTCCTGAATGCCGAAGTTCGGCGAGGCCAGCCCCAGATGCCCCTGCACAGCCAGCGCGACGGGCGTCATGTCTAGCGCGCCGTGCCACGCCGTTTTGACGCCGAAGCTCTCCGCCAGATGCGCCAGCTTGCGCGCGGGCGTCAGCCCGCCGATGGCGCTCAGGTGGCAGCGGATGTAGTCCGCATAGCCGTTTATGATCACGTCCCGGCAGTCGCGCAGGCTGACAAAGTTCTCGCCAATGGCGATGGGCGTGGCGCAGCGCTGCCGGATGCGCGCCAGCCAGGCAAGCTGCTCCGGCGAAACCGGGTCCTCCATGAATGTGAGGCGCAGCGGCTCCAGCGCGCAGGCCAGCGTCACGGCGTCCGCTGGGTCGAGCCGCTCGTGCGTGTCGGTGATCAGCCCGATTTCTTCGCCAAAGCGCGCGCGTACGGCCTCCAGAAGCGAGACGATCTCGCGCATGTGCCGGTGGGGGTCATAGCTCGTCCCGTGGCTTTGCAGGCAGAGGTAGCCGCTCTCCCCGGGGCCGTCGTAGGCCGTGTAGGCCACGCGCACGCAGCGGCAGCCCGCGGCGATCGCGGCCTCCGCCTTCTCCAGCACGCCCTCGCGGGTGGAGGCGTTGCAGTGGCGGTAAACCGTCAGCCGGTCGCGGCAGCGGCCGCCCAGCAGCGCATACAGCGGCATGCCGGCCTCCTTGGCCTTGATGTCCCACAGCGCCATGTCGATGCCGGAGACGGCGTTGCCCGCGACAGGACCGCCGCGCCAGTAGCCGTTTTGATACATCAGCTGCCACAGATCCTCGATGCGGCTGGCGTCGCGCCCGATGAGCAGCGGCCGCAGATTGCGCAGGATCATCTCCCGCACGGCGTGCGCGCGGTAGGCGTTGGTGGCGCAGCCCAGACCGTAGAGCCCGGGCTGGTTGGTGTCCACGCGGACGGCCACGAGGTTTTGTCCGTCCGGCGCGGTGAGAAAGACGCGCACATCCGTGATGAGGGTGCTCATGATTCGGCCTCCTGATTCGGCAGGGGATCGCTGATGGAGCGGGGCGCCATGCCGTAATAGCGTTTAAACGCCTTGTAGAACGAATTGGGACTGTTGAAGCCGCAGGCCTCCGCCACCTGCGCGATGGACGCGCGCGACTCGGTGAGCATCTCATAGGCGCGGCTGAGGCGCTGCATCTCCACATAGGCGGCGACGGTCATGTCGGTGGCCTCCTTGCACAGCTTCTGCAGCGTGGTGCTGGAGATGCCGAAGTGCGAGGCGACGCTGTCCACGCACAGGCTCGCGCTCGACAGGTTCTGATGGATGTAGGCGAGCACGTCGTCCGCGGTGTTGCGGCTGGCCGCGCTGCGCTCGATGCGCATCTGCTGGGCGATCTGCTCAAAGCAGGCGGGAAGCCGCGCGGCAAAGAGCTCATTGCGCTCGCGGCTGGACCAGCCGGGGATGTGCAGCGCGCCGAGCGCGGCGGGGTTTTCAAGCTGAAGCTGGCGCAGCATCTTTTCCGAAGCACGTGACATGAAGATCATTCCTTTCTTGATGACAAATCATTGAAATGCATGGTATGGCGACCGTGTGCCATTTGGTATAAATTCCGGCTGTGCACAGGATTCACGGCGGGTCGCCCAAACGGCGACCCCTACGGCACAAGGCCTATGGCCGTGTAATTATTTAATATCGCTGCATGCGATATCGTAGGGGCGGCCATAACCGGCCGCCCGCTATGCGCTGAAGGGGCCACCCGAGACGAGGCGATGCATCAGCGAGCTCTTTTCGTAAACGATGAACGGCCTACGATGAACGATCCGCCATTCCCGGACTGCGGACGGCCAACTGCGGGCTGCGTTTCCCCCAAAGAACCCCTCCACCACTGCATGGTCCCCCTCCATCTACACTGTCCTTTTGGGCAGCTGCCCTGTCGCTCCCTCTGGTCGTTCCATTGCAGGCCCAAAAGGCCCTTCACAGGGGAGGCTCTCTGCCCTTCTCTGCCTTTCTCTATTTTTTTCTCAATACGCTCCTTTGTATTTCGGCACGACGGCGATGGTGCGCCAGATAAGGACGATGTCGAACCAGACGTTCCAGTTGCGGACGTACCAAGTGTCCATCTGGACGCGTTCTTCATAGGTCGTATCGCTGCGGCCGCTGGTCTGCCACATGCCGGTGACGCCGGGGCGGACCATGTAAAAGTCTTTGATGTACGGGCCGTATTTGGGGA
>SFOF01000363.1 GCA_004552515.1 Clostridiales bacterium | reverse complement strand
TTCCATGCTTCATCTCTCCTTTTCTGTCCTGTCAGTCTGCCTGCCGGACGCCTGCCCCAGGTGCAAAGCGGCAGGCTTTGCACGGCTCCGCCGGCGATGCGCCGTCGGGTTCAATCACTTCTGCGCCATGCGCGCGGCGATGTCGGCCAGCCGCGCCCGGATAGGCAGCGCCTGCGGGCACGCCTGCTCGCACTTGCCGCAGCGGCGGCAGTTGTCCGCGCGCTCCGGCTCGTCCATGAAGCGCCAGTCGCCCTCGAGACGGCTCTCCAGGCCGTACATGGCGTATTCGTTCATCATGCGGAAGTTGCCGGGGATGTCCACGCCGAACGGGCACGGCATGCAGTAGCGGCAGCCCGTGCAGCCGACGAATACCTTCGCGCGCAGCGCCTCGCGGGTCTGTACAATGAGTGCCTGCTCCGACTCGGAGAGGGGCTCAAAGTTACCGAAGGTGGCGAGATTGTCCTCCACCTGCGCCTCGTCGGACATGCCGGAGAGGATGATGCGGCAGTTGGGCAGGCTGCCCACCCAGCGCATCGCCCACGAGGCGATGGACTTCTCCGGCCTTGCAGCGCGCAGAGGCGCGGCCACATCGTCGCTGAGCGCAGCCAGCGCACCGCCCTTGACGGGCTCCATGACGATCATCGGCACGCCCCGCCGCTCGGCGAGCGCATAGCCCTTCATGCCGGCCTGCGTATCCACATCCATGTAGTTGAGCTGAATCTGGCAGAAGTCCCAGTCCCGCGCGGTCAGGATGCGCTCAAACGCCTCATAGCTGTCGTGGAAGGAAAAGCCAAGATGGCGGATGCGCCCGGCGCGCTGCTGCTCCACGAGGAAATCCACGATTCCCTGCTCCACCGCCTGGTCGAAGCGCTGCCCATTGAGCGCGTGCAGCAGGTAGAAGTCAAAATAATCCGTTTGAAGCGAGACGAACTGGCCCTCGAAGATCTCCTTCGCCTTCTGAAGCGAATCGATGACGCTCATGGGCAGCTTCGTCGCCAGATAGAAGCTCTCCCGCGGGAACGCCTTGAGCGCGCGGCCCAGAAACGCCTCGCTCGTGTGGTTGTGGTAAAAATACGCGGTATCGAAGTAGTTCACGCCCGCGTCGTAGGCGCGCCTGAGCATCGCCGCCGCGCGCGGCTCGTCAATCGCCCCGTCGGGCGTGGTCGGGAAGCGCATACAGCCAAAGCCCAGCCTTGACACCCGCGCGCCCAGCCTTTCAAGCGTCGTGTATTGCATGTCATCCTCCTGCGGAATCCGCCGCCGTGATACGATTATCATAGCACGCCCCCGCGCGCCTGTCAACGAACGCGGCGGGAAAGAAATAAGGCCCGCGCATTGACGCAGAGCCTGAAAAGGTGTAGAATGTAGCCAAGAGGTGTGGAAGCCTCGGGCGATTATCCCGCTCAAGGAACAATCGGGCAAAGCTAAAGCCGCCATCAAGTAGTTGCAGCTACTCGGCGGCTTTTGCTGTGCCTATCTGCGGCCCAAAAGGTAGACCGAGATGAGCAGAGAGATGAGCGACATAACACAGCCGATCAGGCTGACAGCATCGCTAACGCTCATAGCATCACCCCCTTCTTTCGTATCGAAAGCGGGGCAAACCGCACGAGTTCTCTTGACTACAGAGGTATCATACCATATTCTCAGATTTTTCACAAGCGTCCTTGCTATTTGCTGGATACGAATCGCCTTGCAGCAACGCAGGGCCCGCCTTCCGTCGGGCCCTGCGTTGTGTTTTTTCCTCCTTCATCCTTCTCTCTGTCCCTACAAACAGCAGCGGGCAGAGAAACACGGCAAATGCCATTGCCTGCAAGATGTAGACTACAAGTTGATGGCAAAGCCAGAAACAGCCCCAAAGAAGCCTTCTCAAATCAGAACAGCCCCGTGATCACGCCGTCGTCGGTCACGTCGATGTTGTTCGCGGCGGGCACCTTCGGCAGGCCGGGCATCGTCATGATGTCGCCCGCGAGCGCCACGACAAAGCCCGCACCCGCGCTCACGCGCACCTGACGGATGGTGAGGGTAAAGCCCTCCGGCGCACCCAGCTTCTTGGGATCGTCGGAGAAGGAATACTGCGTCTTGGCGATGCACACGGGCATGCTGCCGCAACCCTCGTCGGTGAGCTGCTTGATGGTCTTGAGCGCGGCAGGGGCAAAGGAGACGTCCTTCGCGCCATAGATGCGCGTGGCCACCGCGCGGATCTTGTCCGCCAGTGGGAGCTCGTCCGGGTAGGTGAAGGAGAATTTCTCCGGCTCGGCGTGATCGAGCGCGTCAAGCACCAGGCGCGCCAGCTCGCGGCCACCCTCGCCGCCCTTTGCCCAGACCTCGCACAGCGCGACCTTTGCACC
>SFOF01000362.1 GCA_004552515.1 Clostridiales bacterium | reverse complement strand
GCCGGTCTACGGGCTGTTCGGCGCGGCGTTCTTTGCGCGAAACAAGGGGCTGGTCGTGTTCTCGCTCTATCTGCTGGGCATACTGATCATGATCCTCTGCGGCGTGCTCCTGCGCAGGACAGCTTTCCGCGAGGGCGATACGCCGTTTCTGATGGAGCTGCCGCAATACCGCGTCCCCGCGCCCACGAGCGTGCTGCGCCGCCTGTGGGATCGCGCCAAAGATTTCCTCACCCGCGCGGGCACGCTGATCTTCGCCATGAGCGTGCTGATCTGGTTTTTGCAGAGCTTCAGCCCGACGCTTCACATGGTGGCCGACAGTGAGGAGAGTCTCTTCGGACGGCTGGGCATGCTCATCGCGCCGGTCTTCAGGCCGCTGGGCTTCGGCGAATGGAAAAAGAGCGTGGCGCTGCTCTCCGGCCTGATCGCGAAGGAAGCGGTCGTTTCCACATTGCAGGTACTCTATGCCGCCGCCGATTCGGGCGCACTGACGCAGGCCGTCGCGAACGCGTTTACGCCGCTTCAGGCCTATTCGTTCCTCGTGTTCATACTGCTCTACACCCCCTGCGTCGCCGCGCTGGCCGCCATGCGCCGCGAGCTGAACAGCCGCAAATATTTCATCATGGGCATCGTCATGCAGCTGGGCGTCGCATGGATCGTAACATTCATCGTGTACAATATAGGGAGGTTGCTGGGACTGTGAAGCGAATGCTGGTCTGGGCGCTGGGCGCGCTGATTATCGCCGCGGCGCTGGCCATCGTCATTCGGCGCGTCGTGCGGTTCATTCGCTCGCGCGGGCAGTCCGGCTGCGAGAGCTGCCCGTGGAGCGGCTGCCCGCGCCGCCGGCGATAGAGCAGCCGTCAGGAGGAACAGGCCTTGGATCTCACCGCACTTTTGGGCTTTTCTCAGCGCGTCACGCTGCGCGACCGGCTGGGCAATCACCGCACGGCCCGCACCGTCTGCGCGCTGATCGAGCCGAAGCGTTTGATCCTCTGCGCCCCCGAATCGCTCATGCGCTTCTCCAGCGCCGTCACGCTGGACTGCGGGCTTGTCCGGCTGCACGGCAGGCTGCGTCCGCTGCCACCCGGCGAGCATGAAATCGCGCTGTCCCGCCTGAGCACCGCCTTTCCCGCGACCGCGCGCGATTTTGCCCGTCTGGGCGATAAAGCGCTGCTCGTATTTACGCCCGATCAAACGCCATGACAAACCGCCGACCCTGAATTGACTCAGAGCCGACGGTTTTTTATTATCCCCTTGAGGACTTGCCGCAGAAGAGGCAAGCGACAAATTCAGGCGGATTTTTCGTTGGACAAAGGACTTCCAAGCTCAAGAATACCACGCCCTCTTTGAGCGCGCTACGGCCTGCCCGCCACGGTCAGCAGCCGCTCGATCAACGTTTTTCCGCCGCCCTCCGCCAGCTGCGAGGCGCTCGATTCGACGATCTCCCCCGCTTCCTCATAGTATTTCTGCCGCGCGACGACATAATAGCTCGCGCCCGGCGCGCTCTCCTCATCCGTCGCCGAGAGATATTCTCCCTCGCTTCCGGTCAGCCGCGCGATTTCCGTTTCCGCTCCCGAGTCTGAACGCCGTATCACCCGCCACACCGACACCGAATCGGGCGCGACGAACGAAACCGCCGTCCTTCCATTCCCGTCCGTCCAGGAGTACACCGTTTCGACCGTTTTGGGCTGCGTCCACAGATTTGACGTCTGCGCGGGCACGCCGCCGTCCGGCAGACTTTCGCGCAGAATATACGCATTGGGCGTATCCTCCGAGGCCAGCATGGGCGCGGCCACGTCCGCTTCCAGCGAACGCGCGTCGATCATGACGTTGTTCAGTCCGTCCGGCTGAATGAACGGCTGCTCGAACGCCGTCCTGTTGGCCCGAATATACGCCGCCGCCCAGCGCGCCGGAAAGCTGCCGCCGGTCACGCCCTGCGCAAGCTCATGCGCGGCGGGATCGTCATAGCCCATCCACACGACCAGCGCCGTGCGCGGCGTATAGGCCGCCGTCCATGCGTCGCGATTGCCGCCGTCCGTCTCGCCGACCGTGCCGGTTTTCGCCGCGACCGCAACGCCCGCGTCGTTGAGCGCCCGCGCCGTGCCCGTGCGTGCCGTATCGCGCAAAACGTCGGTAATCAGATAGGCGCTCTGCTCACTCAGAGCGCGCTTATTTTCAGCCCTGTACTCATAAACGACCTTGCCGCGCGCATCCTCAATGCGCCGTATGGTGTGCGGCGAAACCGCCATGCCGCCGTTGCCCAGCGCGCCGTAGGCCGCCGCCAGTGTTGCCGGCGAAACGCCGCCATGCAGCGCGCCCAGCCCCAGCGCGTAGCTGACGTCCTCATCGCTC
>SFOF01000361.1 GCA_004552515.1 Clostridiales bacterium | reverse complement strand
CGCTCGATCAGCAAGAGCGGCGGCATCAGTACGTTCCGCAGCAGCGTCGTCGTGGAAAAGAGCGCGAAGGGCGCCAGGAGCGCCGTCTCCTACCAGTCGCTGATGCTGGATTCCATCTCCCGCTCCGACACCGTGCCGGCCATGGACATCCGCACGCGCGACGCAGCCGTCGGCCATGAGGCGCGCATCGGCAGCATCAGCAACGACGCGGTGTTCTATCTGATGAGCCGCGGCATGAGCGAGGAGGACGCGCGCGCGCTGATCGTCAGCGGCTTTGCGGACAACGTTTCCAAGGAGCTGCCGCTCGAATACGCCGTTGAAATGAACAACCTCATTCGCCTCGAAATGAAAGGCAGCATCAGCTGATCGGGAAAGGAGTTATCATCATGAGCGAAACGATTTGGGTCAACAAGCTCCCTACCCGCACCTGGAACCGGCTGGGCGTCAACGAAGCGCCGCTTCTCTGGGATGAGGACAGGACATATGATCTGGGCGAAACGACCGTTGCCGCCGGTGAGGAACCGGTTCGGCTGGACATTGCGGGACAGGGCGATTACAGCCGGCAAAGCGTACACATCGACGCGCCGGAAAACGCCCGTATCGACGTGTTCGAGACGCTGCGCCCCGAAGGCCGCCTGCACCTGCGCACGTCGATCCGCGCGGGCAAAAGCGCCCATGTGCGTCTCGTGCAGCTGTACACCGGCAAGGCCGGCGCTCTTCTGCGCAGCGAAATCGAGGGAACCTGCGCTGAAAACGCGCGCATAGAGCTTATCCAGATCCTGCCAGGCCGCGGCGACGTTTACTCGGACGCGCGCATCGACTTAAATGGCGACGACGCGTCGTTCAGCGCCCGCAAGGTATTCCGCGGCACGATCGACTTTAAGACCGGTTCGGCCGGCTCCGTGGGCACCGAGAAGGAAACCGTGCTCATGCTGGGCGAAAACGCCGTCAATAAAACCGTGCCGCTGATCCTCTGCGCCGAGGAAAACGTCGAGGGCAATCACGGCGCGACCATCGGCGAGATGGACGACGAGACGGCGTTCTACTTTGAAAGCCGCGGCATAGACCGCGAAACCGCCGAGAACCTGCTCTCCCGCGCCGCCATCGAGCGCCTTGCCCGCCTTGTGGGCGACGAGCAGCTTGAGCAGACCGCGCTGAGTGCGCTGGACGAGGAGGCGTAAGACATGAACCATTATGATAAGCGCGATTTCCCGCTGCTGGCCGCGTCCCCCATCGCCTATCTGGACAACGCCGCCACGGCGCAGCGCCCCGAGTGCGTCATTCAGGCCGAGAACACATTCTACCGCCAGTATAACGCCAATCCACTGCGCGGCCTGTATCCGCTCAGCGTTGCCGCCACGCGCGTGTGCGACGAAGCCCGCGAGGCCGTACGCGCCTTCATCCATGCCGGCAGCAGCGACGAAATCATATTCACCCGCAACACCACCGAGAGCCTGAATCTCGTCGCCTACAGCTACGGCCTGAGCACGCTCAAGACCGGCGACGAAATCGTCGTCTCGATCATGGAGCACCACAGTAACCTTTTGCCCTGGCAGATGGTCTGCCGCCAGACGGGCGCGCATCTGCGCTTCCTCGAATGTGAAGCGGACGGGCGCATCGATCTTAATAAGGCCGCGTCGATTATCGGCGCGAGGACGAGGCTGGTCGCTGTGACGCAGGTTTCCAACGTGCTGGGGCGCGTCAATCCCATTCGTGAGATCGCCGATCTGGCGCATCGCGCGGGCGCTGTGTTCGTCGTTGACGGCGCGCAGAGCGCCCCCATATGCCCGTGGATGTACGGGCGCTGGGCGCGGACTTCTTCGCTTTTTCCGGCCACAAGGTATACGGCCCGATGGGCGTCGGCGTGTTGTATGGTCGCCGCGAGCTGCTCGAGGTCATGCCGCCCTTCCTGACCGGCGGCGAGATGATCGAATCGGTCAGGCGGGAGAGCGCCGTGTTCGCGGAGCTGCCCTATAAGTTCGAAGCGGGCATCTGCAACGCAGCCGGCGCGGCGGGGCTGCACGCCGCCCTCGATTATGTCAGCGGCCTGGGCTTCGACGCGATGCGCGCGCGGGAGACGGCGCTGGTTCGCCGCGCGATGGACGGCATGGCGGCGCTGCCCTCTGTCCATGTGCTGGGTTCCGATAAGCCTGAGGAGCATACGGGCATCGTGACGTTCGTCGTGGACGGCGTTCATCCGCACGATGTGAGCGAGATCCTCGCATCGGACGGCGTGGCCGTGCGCGCGGGTCATCACTGTGCACAGCCGCTGCTTGAGTTTTTGGGGCATCGCTCGACGGTGCGCGCCAGCTTCGCCTTTTACAACACCGAAAACGACGTCGATCGGCTGCTGGACA
>SFOF01000360.1 GCA_004552515.1 Clostridiales bacterium | reverse complement strand
GCAAATAGCCGGTGTGGGCATGGATATTGATCGCATCAAAGCCCATTTTCACTGCATTGGCCGCGGCCTGGCCAAAGGAGGCGATCAGCTGCTGTATCTCCTCTTTGCTCATGGGGCGGGTGATGAGCTTTTTATTGCCGAAGCAGGGTGTGGCAGAGGACGAATAGGGCGGCTCGCCGTTGACGGAGGTGATATAAAACAGCGCGCTATAGCGATCGCCCTCGCGCTGAGGCCGCGTCTTGCCCACCACCCAGTCTCCGTTTTTCAAATTGAAGCGGCGGATCTGCGCAATGGAAACGTAGGTATCCTTATCGCCGGGCAGATAATTCTCGGCGCGCAAAAAGCCGTAGCCGTCGGGCTGAATGTCGAGCACGCCCTGCCCTTCCCCGCACTCGCCGGCCGCCAGCAGCCCCTCCACGGCGGGATTGGACGTACCCAGCTCGGCGTTATAGTAGCCGGTGTCGCGCCGCCGGTAGGAAGGTTCTGTGCTGTTGTCCGAGTTTGAGCGTTGATAGCGCTGTTCGGATTGAGCGCTGTTGTCCGCGCTGAAGCGCTGGTAGCGCTGTTCGGGTTGAGCGCTGTTGTCCGCGTTGAAGCGTTGATAGCGCTGTTCGGGTTGAGCGTTGTTATCCGCGTTGAAGCGCTGTTCGGATTGAGCGCTGTTGTCCGCGCTGAAGCGCTGGTAGCGCTGTTCGGGCTGAGCGCTGTTGTCCGCGCTGAAGCGCTGGTAGCGCTGTTCGGGTTGAGCGCTGTTGTCCGCGTTTGAACGTGTCCACGTCCGCTGCGCTGCCGGATGTCCGCTGCGATAGTCGCGTCGGAGCGTATTTTCGCGCGACGCAAACGACTGCGGCGCGACCGCTTCCCCATTGGCGCGGAATCGGTCAGATGACGGCTGAACGGCGGGCGCCTGCCGAACAGGCTGATCGTCTGTGCGGGACGCGGGCGTATTCTGCGGCGCATGGGGCTGTGCCGGCTGTTCTGTCTGCGGCTTCAGGACGGACTGCATGGGCGTTTTTGATTGAACGCTGACGCCGGTCTGCTCCTGCTGCGGCTTCGGAACGGGCTGTCCCGTCTGCTGATCAGGAAGTGACGCCTTACGCGAACGACCGGCGCGACGCTTTTCGCCGTCCTCTCGCCTGGATTCGGGCGACGGCAGCTTGGGCCAAACGCGCTTTGTCCTCGGCCTGGCAGCGGACTGCGACACGTCCTGTGCGGAATCAGCGGGCGCTGAATCCGCTTTGCCAGCGGCAAGCTCGTGCGTGGGCTTGTCGTTCACCGCCCGATCGGGCTTTGCCGCAGTGGTTGACTCGGCAAGGCGCGGCGCGGCGGGCGCGCTGTCCGGCTTGTCGGTGGCAGACTCGCGCGCGGGTTTGTTCGCGGCATCCGTCGGCGCGACGAGACGGCTAGACGCAGCCTCCGCCTTGACAGCAGCAGTTTCGCGCGCAGATTCGTTGGCCGTTTCACGCTCGGGCTTTGCCGCAGTGGTTGACTCGGCAAGGCGCGGCGCGGCGGGCGCGCTGTCCGGCTTGTCGGCGGCGGACTCGCGCGCGGGTTTGTTCGCGGCATCCGTCGGCGCGACGGAATGGGACGCGGCGGTCAGCAGTTCGATGATGCGCGCCTTATTCGTGCCGGCGGGCAGCTTGACGCCGCTCTGTCTGGCCAGCGCGCGCAGCTCGACCACGGTTTTATTTTGGAGGATGTGATCTTCCACATGGAACTCCTTTCAGTCGGGAAAAGAAACGACTCAATCATCGCTATAGCGCTTGACGGCCACAGCCACGTCGCGCGTGATGGCCTGCTCGACCCAGTGCTCCAGCCCGCAGTAGGCCGGCTCATCCATCACGTCCAGCCCACATTCGGCCATCATGCCGCGCACCATGTCGGGCGCGAGCGTATTGACATTAAACGAAAGCGCCATCGCGCCGCCGCGCTTCAGCGTACGCGTCCAGACGGGCAGCACGTCGTAAAGCATCTCCTCGAGCGACACGCCCTTTTTGCCGCCGGGCGCATGCTGCACGCCGTAGGGCAGATCGGATACAATCAGATGGACGCTCTCCTTTTTGCGCGCGGCGTTCAGTCTTGCGCCGTCGAGCGCCGCCAGCGACAGCGTGCGCTTATCGCCCGCCTTGAAACGCTCGGCCGTGTCGGCAAATTCAAAAACGTGGAGCCGCGTCGCCTGCCTGCCGTTCTGCGTGAGCGACTTCTCGGAAACGGCGTGCTTGATTTTGTGATATTCAAGATAACGCTTGAAATACTTCTCGGCCTCGTCGATAGCGGTCGCGTCGCGATCCGCGCCCACGGCGTGATAGCCGCGATTGACGGCGGCGAAGAGCGTCGTGCCGCGCCCACACATGGGATC
>SFOF01000359.1 GCA_004552515.1 Clostridiales bacterium | reverse complement strand
CCAGTTATGTAACGCGCAAAACTCCCGGCGACACCGCATGGTTCACCCGCGACCGCTTCGGCATGTTCATCCACTGGGGCCTGTACTCCATGCCCGCCCGCCACGAGTGGATTAAGACCCGCGAGATGATACCGGAAGAGAAGTACGACAAGTACTTCAAGTACTTCGATCCCGACCTGTTCGATGCGCGCGCATGGGCGCGCGAGGCCAAAGCCGCCGGCATGAAGTACGCGGTGCTGACCACCAAGCACCACGAGGGCTTCTGCATGTTCGACAGCAAGTACACCGATTACAAGTGCACCAACACCCCCGCGGGCCGCGATCTGGTACGCGAATACGTGGATGCGTTCCGCGCCGAGGGTCTGCATGTGGGCTTCTACTACTCGCTGATCGACTGGCATCATCCGGATTTCCCGATTGATATGCTGCACCCGCGCCGCGAAGATCCCGATGCTTACGAGCAGAGCAAGAACCGCGACATGCACAAGTACGCCGAGTACATGCGCAATCAGGTGACTGAGCTGCTGACCAACTATGGCAAGATCGACGTACTGTGGTTCGACTTCTCCTACTCCGGCAACAACGGCACCGGCGACAAGGCCTGGATGAAGGGCAAGGGCAAGGACGATTGGGAGGCCGAGGAGCTTATCGCGACCGCGCGCAAGCTGCAGCCCGGCATCATCATCGATAACCGCACCGAAATCGAACAGGATCTGTGGACGCCCGAGCAGTTCCAGCCCACCAGCTGGGTGCGCCACAAGGAGACCGGCGAGCTGGTAACGTGGGAAGCGTGCCAGACCTTCTCCGGCTCGTGGGGCTACTACCGCGACGAACAGACCTGGAAGAGCCCCGAAATGCTCATCCGTATGCTGGTCAACACCGTGGCGCTGGGCGGCAACCTGCTCATGAACGTAGGCCCTACCTCGCGCGGCGAGTTTGACTACCGCGCTAAGGACGCGCTCAAGGTATACGCCGACTGGATGCACGGCAACGCGCGCTCCATATACAACTGCACCATGGCCGAGCCGGAATTCAAGGCTCCCGCCGACTGCCGCTATACTCAGTCGGTGGACGGCAAGCGCCTGTACCTGCACCTGTTCGCATATCCGTTTGCGCACATCGCGCTGGACGGTCTGGCAGGCAAGGTTGACTACGCGCAGTTCCTGCACGATGGCAGCGAGGTTAAGTTCACCGAGGGCAAGGTGGAGCACTTCTCCGCCGAGGCGATCGCCAACGAGGATCAGCTGATACTCGAACTGCCGCCGGTAAAGCCCAACTCGCTCGTGCCGGTCATCGAGTTGTTCCTTAAGTAATTTGAGGCAGTACTACTGCCTTAGGCATAAAAAACTACGCTGTGGGTATCGCTCCCGCAGCGCAGTTTTTTTATGCCTGTTCACATCTGCTCATCCACCGCCGCGCGCTCGTCGCCGAACTCCGGGCGCACGATCTGGCGTTTGGCTCGGCCCAGTATGTCCCACGGCGTTATCATGCCGATAAGAGGCTCATTGCGCGCGCCCGTCTGTGTAAGGAACAGCGCCGCCAAACGCTTCTCACGCTGAGGGCCGGGCGTGAAAGCCGCCGCCGCGTCCACATAGCTGGTGTCCGCCGGTATGAACGCAAAGCGCTCGCTGGAATGCTTTTCCAAAGGCAAAAACCGCGCCATATCGCCCACGAGCGTGTATTCGTCCACGCGCTCGCCGCGCCCGCATATGTACGAAAACACGGTGCTTTGGCTGAACACGCCCATCATGCGCTCATTTTCTATAACGGGTACGTGGGAAAAGCCCTTGCTTTCCATTGCGCGCATTATTCTCAGCGCCGGGGCGCGCATGTTAGTGGTCATCATGCGTTCGGCGCTGACCGCCCAGTTGGCGGCCAGCGGCGGACGGCGCACATATGCGATTATATCGTCCAACATGTCCAGCGTTGCGCGGGCGGGAGTGACCACCGGTTCGCCCTCCAGAGATGCATTGTGCGTGAGCAGATTGCGTATCTCGCGGCATAAATCCAGCCTGTCGCGGAATATCTCGCCTTCCTTGCTGTTTTCAAACTCGATAATCACGCTGGAATGGCGGCGCGTTTCGCCCGCGTAGCGTTCGCTGAGCAAGTCCTCCAGCACGCGGTACTTCTCTAAGAATTCGTCGTTTATCATAGGCGCGTCTCCTGACTCAATACGCACGCGGCGGGCGCTTTACCAACGCCCGCCGCCGCATTTTACTGTGCAATCTTACTTACTGTCTGAGTGCGGTTATTCCGTCCGCAGTCATGAGCTCCAGCGTCTCGCTCCACGCCTCGCTCAGTCGGCGCTTGGACGCATCCGACATGCCCTCGGGCACATCGTCCATCGCCGCGCCGCAGGGCAGCACG
>SFOF01000358.1 GCA_004552515.1 Clostridiales bacterium | reverse complement strand
CGGCGCGTTTTCGGACAGGCGGGATTGGCGACGTTTTCGACGCAGCCCACGACGCGCTCGGCATAGCGGCGGGCGATCATCTCGCGGCTGGCCGGATCATTCACCTGCCAGTGATCGTACAATTCGATCATCCAGCCGTTTTCTTCCTCGCGCTTTTCGTACATATCCGCGCGGTATCGGGCCGTCTCGCTCTCGGCGCGGGCGCGGATGAAGTGATAATACGCCCTTTCGGTCACACCCACGCGCTCAATATCGCGGAACACCGCCAGATTGAACGGAAAATCATCCCAGAACGTCTCGGGGAAGCGGATGTTATTCTCCCTCAGATAATCGGCGCGATAGAGCTTGTTCCAGGGTGTGTAGAGCAGGTTTTTGTCAAACAGGCGATACGCCGCCGCGCGGAAGGCCGCCTGCGAGGGAAAAATTTCGTCCGGCTGACTGAGCGTCTGGCGGGTGAAGCGCGTCTCGTCATAGTAGGTGTCGATGTAAAAGCCCGCCACGACCGCCTGAAGATCGTGCTTCTCGGCAAGGGCGTACATTTCGGCGAGCATGGCCTCTTCCGCCCAGTCGTCGGCGTCCATGAAGAAGAAATAGCGCCCCTGCGCCGTCTCCATGGCGCGGTTGCGGGCGGCGGGCGCGCCGGCGTTGGGCTGATGGATCACGCGGATACGGCTGTCCCGCGCGGCCAGCGCATCGGCGATGCGGCCTGTGCCGTCGGGCGAGCCGTCGTCCACGATGATCAGCTCGAAATCGCGAAACGTCTGATGAAGCAGACTTTCGACGGCGCGCTCGATGTAGTTTTCAACCCGATAGGCCGGCATGATGACGCTGATGGACGGCACGTTTTCTCTTCCTCTCGTGTAAGCAGTGCCTTTATCATATCACAGATCGGCCGCGCCGTCAAAGCAAAGTCAGGCGCAGCTTGAAAATTCATGGGCCTGGCCGCGCTCCTTCGAAACGCGCTGGCGTTCGGCGGCATGATATGCTATAATAGCCATAAACGCCTGTCCGACAGAACATGAAGAGGGAGATGCGCCATGTCCATACGCTATTTGACCGGCCGCGCCGCCGCGCTGAAGCCGCGCCTTTACGAGGAGCTTCGCGCCGCGCTGAACGAGGGGGGCGACGAGCCGCTGATCGTGCTGGTGCCCGAGCAGTATACGCTGGAATCCGAGCGGGAAATCGTGACGGCGCTGTCCCTTGAAGGCTCGTTTCGGTTGCAGGTGATGTCGCCCGCGCGGCTCTATTCGCGCGTGTTTGCCGAGGCCGGCAGGCCCGCCGAGGCGCGCGTCGATGAGCGCGGCCGCGTGATGCTGATGCACGCAGCCCTCAAGGGACTGACGCGCGAGCTGAACTGGTATCGCGGCGCGCAGCACAGAGCGGGCTTTGCCGAGCGCGCGGCGGGGCAGATCGCCGAGCTTAAGCAGGCCGGCTATACGCCCGACCGGCTGAGCGCGCTTTCCGAGTCGCTGCCGGGCGGGCCGCTCAGGGCCAAGCTGGGCGATCTGGCGCGGATCTGGACGGCCTATGAGGAGGCGCTCAGGGGGCGCTATATGGACGGCGAGGACGAGCTGGAGCGCGCGCTTTCCCGCCTGGATAACGCGCCGTTTTTGCGGGACGCGCGCATCTGGGCAAACGGCTTCGAGCTGGTTTCCCCCACGCTGGCGCGCACGCTGACGGCGCTGGCCGGACGGCGCGACACGGCGCTGCTTCTGCCGCTCGAGATGGACGAGGGCGCGGGAGATTACGATACGTTCGAGCCGGTTCGGCGCTCGTTTGCCCGGCTGTGCCGCATGATGGCGGACGCGGGCGTCGAGCAGAGCACTGTGCTGCTGGAGGAGCCGCCCGAAAAGCAGAGCGAGCTGACGCAGCTGCGCCGAGAGATCAACTGCGTGAGTCCCCGCGTCTGGGACGCGCCGCCCCGCTGCGTCCGGCTGGTTTCCCGGCGCAATCCGCTGGACGAGGCCATGCTGGTCATGGCGACCATTCGCAGCCGCGTCATGGACGGAAAAATGCGCTGGCGCGACGCGGCGATCGCCTGCTTCGATCTGCCCGCCTACGATGACGCGCTGAGGCGGGCGGCGGCGCTCTACGAGGTGCCGGTGTTCCTTGAAAGCGGACGCGGCTCGGATCGCAACGCGCTGGCGCGGTTTGTGACGCTGCATCTGCGCATCGTCTCGTCCAACTGGCAGACGGAGGACGTGATCGCGCTCATGCGCACCGGCTATACCGACCTGACCGACGAGGAGGCCGACCGCCTGGCCAACGCGGCGATCGAGCAGGGTCTGCGCGGCGCGCTGTGGAAAAAGCCGCTGCACCGCTATCAGGACGAGCGCGACGCGGCGCTGGAGCCGCTGCGGCTCAAGCTG
>SFOF01000357.1 GCA_004552515.1 Clostridiales bacterium | reverse complement strand
CCTGCGTGCTCGGCGCGCGCGTCGGCATCTTCAACGTCGGCGGTGAGGGCCAGCTCCTGCTCGGCGCCATCGTCGCCTGTCAGGTCGGCGTGTGGCTCGACGGCCTGACGCCGTGGCTCGTGCTGCCGCTGGCCGCGCTGGCCGCCATGGCCGCCGGCGGGCTTTACGCCCTCATCCCCGGCGTGCTGAAGGTCAAGGTCAAGGTCAACGAGGTCATCACGACCATCATGCTCAACAGCATCGCGGCCTATCTTTGCAGCTTTCTTGCCAAGGGGCCGTGGAAGAACGCAAACAAAAACATGGTCGCCGCGACCGAATCGCTTGACGCGCGCTATTGGTTTGGCGGCCTGATCCGCGGCTCGACGCTTTCAACGGCAATCTTCGCCGCGGCGATCATCGCGTTTCTGGTCTGGTACATCATGCAGAAGACCGCGCGCGGCTTTGAGATGAAGCTGACCGGGCAGAACCCGCGCTTCGCGCGCTTCGCCGGGCTGAAGACCGACCGCCTCATCATCGCATGCATGACCGTCTCGGGTATGCTCTGCGGCCTTGTCGGTATGTTCCGCGTCTACGGCGCGGAGCACATCTACCGCGATTCCATCAGCCGCGATTACTATTTTGAGGGACTGATGGTCGCCATGATCGCGCAGTACCGGCCGCTGCCGGTCATCGGCCTGTCGCTGCTTTTCGCCGTGCTCAAGATCGGTGCCGACGAGATGCAGGCCATCGGCGTGCCGACGCAGATCTATCAGATCATCCAGACCGTCGTGATCTTCTTCATGGCGGCCGAAACCGGCATTTCCGCCATGCTCCGCGCGCGGGCACAGAAAAAGCGCGCCCACCGCGCCGCCGAGGAGCGGATGAAGGGAGGCGTCGACCGTGCTTGAGCTGCTGAAAACCATTTTCGCCCCGGCGACCTTCAACCAGACCCTGCGCTCGGCCACGCCCGTGGCGCTGGCAGCGATCGGCGGCTCCATGACCGAGCACGCCGGGATCATGAACATCGGCATGGACGGCATGATCCTGATGGGCGCGTTCTTCGGCGTCTACGGCAGCTATCTCTGCTCGAACGGCTGGCTCGGGCTGCTGCTGGCGATCGGCGTCGGCGTGCTGGTCGGGCTGCTGTTCGCGCTGTTCGTGGTCAAGCTCCGCGCCGACGAATTCATCATCGGCTGCGCGCTCAACACCTTCGCCGCCGGCCTGACGGGCTTCCTGTCCCGCGCGGTGTTCGGCAGCAGCGGTGCGAAAAACCTGCCCGCCCTGCCCAAGGTCGATCTGCCGCTGATCCGCGACATTCCCTTTGTCGGCGAGGTGTTCAAGGGACTACCGTTATTCTTTTATATTACCATTCTGCTGGTCGTGCTGCTCTGGCTCTTCGTCTATCGCACGCCCTACGGCTTCTGGCTGCGTGCCGCCGGCGAAAAGCCCGAGACGCTGCGCACCGCCGGCATCAGTCCGGAAAAAATGAAGTGGCTGGCCAGCCTGCTCTGCGGCATCTTCTGCGGCATCGCGGGCGCGTACCTCTCGCTGTGCAATTTGCAGGGCACGTTCGCCGAGAATATGAGCAATTCGCGCGGCTATGTCGCCTTTGCGTGTGTGATCTTCGGCGCGGCCAACCCCGCCAAGGCCTATGTCGCGGCGCTGATGTTCGGCTTCTTCGACGCCATCGGCCTGCGGCTTCAGGACCGGATTAGCTCCGACCTGACGGCCATGATCCCCTATGCCATTACGGTGCTGATGATGATCTACGTCGTCGTGCGCACCGAGAAAAAGAAACGGCACGCCCTGCGCCGCGCCTGAAAGGAGAACCTATGACAGAAAAAATTCCCGTGATCCTCGACGGCGACCCCGGCCATGACGACGCGATTGCGTGGATGCTCGCCAAGTCCAGCCCGCTGCTGGACATCCGTGCCGTGACGTCCGTCTGCGGCAACCAGACGATTGAGAAAACAACCTATAACGCGCAGCGCATCTGCGCCCTGCTGGGCATTGACGCGCCCGTTGCGATGGGGCGCCCCGGCCCGCTGATGACGCCGCCGATGAACGCCCCGAGCGTCCACGGACAGAGCGGGCTGGACGGCCCCGTCCTGCCCGAGCCGGATCGCCCGCTCTCGCCGCTCCCGGCGGTTGGGCTGATGGCCGAGGTGCTGCGCGCGAGCGAGCAGCCGGTCACGATCGTCTCCACCGGGCCGCAGACCAACGTCGCGGCGCTGCTGCTGGCGCATCCGGAGCTGAAGGAAAAAATTGCCCGCATCAGCCTGATGGGCGGCGGCATCGCCCACGGCAACTGGACGCCCGCCGCGGAGTTCAACATCCTCGTCGATCCGGAGGCCGCCAAGCTCGTCTTCACGAGCGGCGTGCCGGTGACGATGAGCGGCCTCGACGTGACGGAAAAG
>SFOF01000356.1 GCA_004552515.1 Clostridiales bacterium | reverse complement strand
CTATCTGACTGCCGCGCTGGATGCGCTGTGAGAAAGGAGCGACCGCCATGAAAAGACGATGGAAGCGCATTTTCGCCGGACTGCTTGCCGCGCTGATGCTGTGCATGAGCCCCTGCTTCGCCGCAGCCCCGCCAATGCAGGAAGCGCCGGCGGTGGAAACATTCTGTTTTACACGCTCCGGCATGTCCGCCGATCAGGCGCGCAGCTATCAGATCCGGGAAACGGCGCGCGGCCGCTTCGTGTGGATCGAGCTGTACTACAGCGATCACTATGTGCTGCCTCTGACCGACGAGGACATGGCCTCGTTCTCCGCGCTGGTGCAGGAGCTGGAACTGACGGCATGGGACGGCTACAGTGAAGTCGACCGCTATGCGCTGGACGGCGAGTGCTTTTCGCTGGACGTCGCCTTTGAGGGCGGCGCGTCGATCAGCGCCAGCGGCTCGAACTGCTTTCCGCAGGATTACGGCGAAAAGATGAGCGCCGTTGAAGACTTCTTTCGCAGCCTCATGGCGGACTATGAACTCGGCGACGACGTCTGGCGGTGACGCACTGCCGACAGGAAGGGGAGATGAGAGATGAAGAGAACGCTTTGCCTGCTCTGCTGCGCTGTGCTGCTGATCGCCATCGGCTCGCAGGCCGCGGCGAAGTCGTACTGCTGGTACGAAGACAAATACGGCGAGCACGATTACGAGCAGGTCGACGTGAGCAAGGCGACCTGTACGGAGGATGGCTACTACGTTCTCGAATGCCGCCAGTGCGGAAAAAACGTCACGCAGATCACCGAGAAGGCGACGGGGCACAACTGGAATAAGGTTGACAGCCAGTCCATCGCGCCCACCTGCACGGAAAGCGGCATGACGACCTATGTGTGCGAGGACTGCTCCCAGATCCGCACGCAGAGCGTGGACGCGCTTGGACACGACTGGAAGGACGAGGGCGTCATCAAGGCGGCCACCTGCCAGGCGAAGGGCACGGCGAGCAGCCGCTGCAGGCGCTGCGGCACTGTCGAAACGCGCAGCATTCCCAAGGCGGCGCACAGTTACGGCGCATGGTTCATCGCCGTCGAGGCCAGTGACCATTCCGCCGGCGAGCGTGCGCGGCAATGCGCTGTCTGCGGCGCGCGGCAGAGCGAATACTTCGACCCGGACGGCACTCTCCGGCGCGGCGCGCGCGGCGAGGATGTGCGCGCACTGCAGCAGATGCTGCTCGATATGGGGATACTCAACGACGTGGCCGACGGCAAATTCGGCGCGAAAACCGAGGCGGCGGTCGCTGCCTTCCAGCAGAATGCCGGCCTGTACAGCGACGGCGTCGCCTGGCCGCAGACCATAGCGCGCCTGCGGAGCGATATGGACGCGCTCAACGCAACGCCCGAACCCACGGCTGAACCGACGGCGGAGCCCACGCCCGAACCGACGGCGGAGCCCACGCCCGAACCGACGCCGGAGCCCACGCCCGAACCGACGCCGGAGCCCACGCCGGAGCCCACGCCGGAGCCCACGATCGAGCCGCTGATCGAATCGCCCTGCTGCCTTGTTGTGACGGGCGAGGACGGCTCCTTCCGCACGCTCTACTGCGCCTCGCACGCCCGTACGGCGCAGGCTGTCGCGGCGCTCACAGCGGCGGTGCAGGACGAAGCGCTCGAAATCTGGGCGATGGAGCAGACCCGCGCGCTGTGGCAGGCCGATCTGGACGCGCTCTATGACGCGTGGATCGCCGCCGCCGGAGAGGACGCGGGCACGGTGAGCGGCGCACGCGCGCTGTTCGAGAGCCATTTGGCACTCTATGAGACGGCGCTGATACAGCGCTGCGGCGAGAAGGAAGCCGCGCGGCAGATCAACGCGCTGATTGAAGGCCAGTGCCGGGCGCTGTGCGCGCTGCTGCACGGCAGCTGACGACGGCTGTGATGAATCAATTGGAACGGAGTGATCGATTCATGAAAAAAGGGCTGTGCCTTGCGCTTTCCCTGCTGATGCTGGTTCTCTGCATACCCGCATTGGCCGAATCCACCGACTGGAATTATGACGCGAGCTACGCCATACTCCGCGGCTATGAAGGCGCGGGCGGCGACGTGGTCGTTCCCGCGGAAATCGACGGCTTCACGGTGGACGTGATCGGCATAAACGTGTTCAAGGGCGATACGATCACGTCTCTGACGCTGCCCGAGACGGTGCTTGAGCTCAGGAGCGGCGCCGTCTCCTCGTGCGAAAATCTGACCAGCGTTACGCTGCCCCAGAGCCTTGTGGTCATCAACCGCATGAATTTCTTCGGCTGCAATGCGCTGACCGAGATCACCATTCCCGCGGGCGTGCGCTACATCGGCGACGGCTCGTTCAGTTTCTGCGACGCGCTGCGCAAGATCACCTTCGAGGGCGTGTGCCCGGCGATCGACATGGACTGCTTCAGCGTCCTTCCCGAGG
>SFOF01000355.1 GCA_004552515.1 Clostridiales bacterium | reverse complement strand
CACGCCCGCCGCGGCGGAGTGGGCCGAACTGCCCATGGACGAATCCGCCCCAAAGACCACGCCCGCTCCGCGCCCCACGCGCCGCCCCACGCCCGCGTCGATGGACGCACAGTTGGGCGAGTTCATACGCGAACGCGAAAATTCCGAAATAGACAATACCGGCACGCTGCAGGCCAACGCAATGTCAGGCGGCATGGCGCTTGAATTTACCGACGCGGCGGGCAGCGATTATCTGTACTTTACCGCCGCCGACGGCAGGCTGTACCGCCAGATACGCATGGACGGCGCGCCCGTCACGTCGTCGTGGGAGCCCGCCGACGCGCAGGCCGTCGCGTCCGACCGCGCCGAGGGGCTTATGCGCACACTGAACGGCGATCTGATGTACGTAAGCGGCGGCAAACTCATACGCCTTACCGACGGCGACGGCGCACAGCGCGATGTGATATGCGCCTTCGACAGCATAAGCTGCCTTACCCGCTGGGACGACAAATTCCTGTTCATCGCGCACAAGGGCGACGACGGCGGCGTATACGCACTGGGCGATTCGGGCGCGCCCGAGCAGATCATACTTGGCGTGCGCGCGATGCAGGTGGACGTGGTTGAGCGCCGCATAATCGCGATGGACGACGAGGGTCTGAAGGCGTACTCGCTGGAGGGCGACCTGATCTCGCCCATGATTACGTGCGATATGACCACATTCTGCTATTCGGGCGGCAATCTGTACTACTCGACCGGCGGCGCGATATACCGGCTGATGCCGGGCGGCGCGGTCGAGCGCGTGCTGAACGCGGGCGCGACGTGGATTGGCTGCATGGGCGACGATATGTTTTATATCAGCTCGTTCGACGGCAGTCTGCGCAGGTGCGGTTTGGACGGCGCGGACGACCGCGCGGTAAGCGATGGCCCCGCGTACAATCCGACGCTTTTGAGCGACCGCATAGTATACGCCACCGAGATTGACGGCGGCATAGATGCGGAGGCGGTCTACTGACTAAAATAAAATGCGGGGTCAGGCATAAGCCCGATCTCCGCTAAGTATCCCGCGCTTACAGCCCGCGCGCGTATTCGTCCATCAGCGCCGACCACGCGGCGAGGTATTCACGGCACTCGTCATCCTGACTGAGCGCGTCAAACGCCTGATTGCACGCATTCACAAACGCGCGGTCGAATGCGCTCATGCCGTACCCGGCCAGCGGACAAACCGCGAATGCGCGCCGGTCGAGCGCGGCTTTGAACCCGTCCGCAATTTTATGCGGCGCGGCCGGGAACAGCCGGCACGCCAGCGGCCTTTCGTCGCGCGGACAGCGCCCGTCGCATACCAGTATGTGCGCCTGAGGCAGTCCCTCGAACTGAGCGGGCTTTACGCGCGCCCATGCGCAGTCGCGGTAGGCCGCCTCCTCGCCCGGGAACAGCAGCATACCTTCCTCGTCGGCGCTGTCGCTATTACAGCACGCGCCGCCGCAGTATGCGCCGCAGTCGGTCTTTAGCGGCGTGAGGTCTTTTAGCAGCTCGCGCGCGGCCTGAATTTCGGGTTTCATACGTATCACCATCCGAAAAGTTTATTGCGGCCATTATACCACATGCCCGCGCCGATTGCCACCGCGCAGGCAGGGCTTCCACCGAAACAATATTCTACTCTCAGGCAGGAGAGCATATTATGAAGGATTTCCTACTTCGCAACCTGAAGCTGTTTGCTGCTGAGACGGTTGTGCTGTGCGCGTTCTGCGCGGCGTATCTGCTGCTTAGTCCAATGGCGGGCGACGCGCTTTACGCGCTGTACATGGCTTATATGTGGGTGCTGTGCCCGCTGGTCGGCGGCGCGATTACCGTGCTGGCGGCTAAGAAAGGTATGCAGCCCTACCTCGCAATGTGGGCGCTGCCGGTATGGCCCGCGGTTATGCAGCTAATGCTTACCGGCACGGCACTGGACATGAGCGCGGTCGTAATATACGCATTGATAGGGCTTATCTGCGCGGCGGCGGGCGGCGAGCTTAAACGGCGTTCAGGCAGATAAAGCGGCGTGCTTTGCCTTGCAAAAAAGGCGATATGGAGGCGGCGGTATGGGCATTATCCTGACATGCGGCATAGGCACCACGGCGTGCGCTGCGCTTAATGTAGACGGCGCCAAGATTTCCGACGTGCGCATCGAATATACCGCCGAATACCCGCGCCCCGGCTGAGCCGAGGCCTACGCGCATGTATACGACGTGTTCAGGCAGGTGTACGGCCAAATCAGCCCGATACACAAGGCGCTCCGGAAGCGTTAATGCGCAGGAAAATTGCGATTAGTGCAGACTCGATTTAATGTAAAGCAGGTACAATTAAGTCGTTTGCTGGGTACGTTGAGGCAGGAGGAGAAGTCCGCTTTGCTTAAAATGCGCGCTTACCGTGCGGCAGCGGCTTATGCCTTAGAGTGTGTCT
>SFOF01000051.1 GCA_004552515.1 Clostridiales bacterium | reverse complement strand
GGCGCGATCATAGCGCGCCGATATGGTTACGCAGTCGAACACATCCGATTGGATCGACGGCTCGGTTCCCGCCGTATTGTTCGCACGGATGGCCGAAACGCCGTCGCCGCGCCGGACGAAGGACACCGCGCCGCCGTCGCCAAAGGCGAGCAGCAGACCGTCCAGCGCGCTGCCGGAGAGCTGCGTGTCCGCCTGGGTGAGCGCGGAAAGCGGGGCGAGAAAGTTGAGCGACTGCGTGCGGGAGGTCATCTGGATGCGGCTGATGGGGCAGTGGAAGTAGAGATAGCCCGCGCCGGAGCGCGTCCACAGGCAGGTCAGCTGCCGGAACGGGGAGACGAGAATCTCCTGAGCGCGCGCGGCGCTGTCCGCGTCGAGGGAGAGCAGACTGTCGAAGAACGTGACGGTGTTGGTCTTTCCGGCGCTGGAATAGACATAGCCGGTATCGTAAAAGACAAAGGCGTCGCTCAGCGTCAGCTCGTAGTCCACGATGTCGCCGAGCAGCTCGACGGCCTTGCGCGCGCCGCTCTGGTCGCCGGTTACGCGCGCGGTGCGCATCACGTCGCTCGCGCCCAGGCGGACGGTATAGTCCCCGCAGCGCTCGGCGAGGGATTGCAGCTCACAGGCGACCTGCTCGAGCTGCCAGACCACGCCCTCGTCGGTGCGCTTCTGCGCCTGCCGGAGCACGACGTGCTGCGCGCCGAAATTGAGCAGAAGCATGGGCAGGAGCACGCACAGATAGGTCAGGAAAAAGCGGAAGATCGTTTTGCGGGAGGACATGGGGCTTCCTTTCTCAAAAAGGCGGCGAACGGCGCGCGTTTTTGAACTTTGGTGTGATCTATAGGTGAAAATGAACGTTAAATGTACGCTCTAATTATAACAGATTGAGTGCTGATTTTCAAGAAAAATACAGACGGATTTTGGGGAAAAACGCGCCCGGCCTCATAGAGAAGCCGGACGCATTCATGGGAGGACTGGTTCGGTTCCGCGCGCGCCGTCAGATGCCGTGAGGCCGCGCGGAAATCATCAAACGGGAATGAGTCGATCAGCCGGCCATGCGGTCATAGGCGGCCTGCTCGATCTCGATCAGGCGCTCGACCTTCATGTTCTTGAGGGTGTCCACATAGGTGTCCCAGTAGCCGTCGATGTCGTATTCGCCGGTGATGAAGGCGGTGTACATGGTGTCGAGATAGGTCTTGACGTCGGTGTACAGCGTCGCGCGCTCGGTGGCCTCGGCGTCGGTGTAGGGCATCGGGCCGAAGGTGGTCTTGAAGGTCAGGCCATCCTCCTCGTTGCAGTAGGCGCGCCAGTTGTTGCCGTTGCCGATGGAGCAGTGCTTCCACATGTCGAGCAGATCGTCCTTGTTCTCAACGTAGTCGTAGACCAGCCAGTTGGAGTTGACCTTGCACCACATGGTGGCGAAGCACTGATACCAGCAGGCCACGGAGGAGCGGTACTCCCAGGCGTCCATGTCGCCGCGCTGCTCTTCAACGTCGAACATGGTGATGCCGGTGCCCATGACCTCCTTGGGGGTGAAGGACACGCCGGCCCAGCCGTTCAGCGCCGCGTCGCCGCCCACGCCGAACTCGTCGAAGAAGTAGTCCAGGAAGCGCGCCACGACCTCGGGATGCTCGGTGGAGGCGTTGGCCACGATGTTTATGTTGCTGGAGACGGGGTGATTGAGCACGGTCACGCGCGCGTCGTCCTTATTGGCGGTGAAGGCGGAGTTGGTGGGGATCCAGTTCTGCACGGTCTTGCCGCGCTCCTCCTGCAGGGCGACATACTGTTCGCTATAAGCGCCGGAGAGAACGCCGTACTGGTTGTTGAGCGTGCGCTCCTTGATTTCATCGCCGGTCACAACGGACGCGTCGTCGGCATAGAAGCCCTCGGTGTAGAGCTTGCGCATGAAGGTGACGAATTCCTTGTATTCGTCGGTCATGTTGCCCAGGATCAGCTTGCCGTTGTCATCGGCATAGATGGCGTAGCCGGGCACGCGGCTGTAGATGCCGTAGCCCCACATGACCATCTGCGCCAGATTGTCGCCGTTGGTCAGGCCGCCGGCATAGGGGATCTCGTTGGTCGCGTCGCCGTCGCCGTCGGCGTCCTTATCGCGGATGGCGGTGAGGACTTCGACCAGCTCGTCGCGGGTCTTGGGGATCTCAAGGCCGAGGTTCTTCAGCCAGTCGGTGTTCCAGGAGAGCGGATAGATGGACAGCGAGTCCGCGCCCTGAACGTTCATGATCGGGAAGCCGTAGATGGCGCCGCTCGCGGTGGTGATGTAGCTCTCGTATTCGGGGTGGTTCTTGAAGAACTCGGTCATGAAGGGCATGATGTCCTTGTACTGGCTGAAGTCCATCAGATAGCCCTCGTCGCCATACTTGAGCGCCTGGCCGTAGCTCATATTGCCGCGGTCGTTCAGGTTGGCCAGCATGTCGGGCAGCTCGTCGGTGGCGAACATCAGGGTCATCTGGTTCGGCCATGCGTCGGCGCTGTAGGGCGTGTAGTGGATGTGGACGTTCATGATCTTTTCGATCTCGGTGACGAAGGGGGAGTCGTTCCAGTCGTGATCGGGATAGTAGGGTTCGGGGCCGGCGATTTCCAGCGTGACCATGTCGCCTTCGACGATCGGGTAGCCGCTGTCGGTCAGCGTGTCGGCCATTGCGGCGGCGGAGAGCGCGAGCATGAGGGCGAGAACCAGAGCCAGGATCTTCTTCATGAGCAATTCCTCCATATTCATAGTGTCTTTCTATCGATCGCCGGAGCGCGGGGCGGCATCTCCCGCGTCCGGCCAACAGATACTGTGTCAGCCCTTGACGGAGCCGATCATTACGCCCTTGGCGAAATACTTTTGCAGCCAGGGGTAGACGGCCAGCATGGGCGCGGTGGCGATGATGATGATGCAGTATTTGATCATATTGATGGTGTCCAGCTGCTTGAGCATATCCTGAATGGCCTCGCCGTCCAGCATGCCCTTGGCGATTTCCTCCTTGTACATTTCGCCCTTGATGAGAATTTCGCGCAGGAAGGACTGGAGCGGGAATTTCGAGCGGGACTTCAGGTAAATCATGGCGTTGAAATATTCGTTCCAGTGGCCCACGCCGTAATAGAGGATCATGACCACGATGATGGGCGCGGAAAGCGGCAGCACGATGCGGGCGAAGGTGCGGAAATCGCTCGCGCCGTCGATGCGCGCGGCCTCGTGCAGCTCCCAGGGGATGGTCGAGGCGAAGAACGTGCGGCAGACGATCATGTTGTAGACCGACATCGCGCCGGGGATGATCAGCACCCAGCGGCTGTCGATCAGGCCGAACTGCTTGATGTTCAGATAGCCGGGCACCAGACCGCCGCTGAAATACATGGTGAACATGAACAGCACCATGAAGAAGCGCTTGCCCTTGAGATCGCGGCGGGAGAGGGCGTAGCCGCAGGGCAGCGTGACGGCCAGATTGACCGCCGTGCCCACGATGGTGTAGAAGAACGTGTTGGCGTAGCCCAGCCAGATGACCGTGTAGGACAGCACATATTTGTAGCCGTCCAGCGTCGGGCGCACCGGCCAGAACAGCGCCTGACCGTTGGCCACGGCCAGAGGATCGCTGAAGGAGGCGATGACGATGAAGAACATCGGGTACAATTCAATGAAGAAGAACAGCGCGAGCACCACGCAGACGATGATCATGAACGCCAGATCCCAGCCGCGCAGCTTGATGGCGTTTTTCTTATTGACGACGGGCTTGTAGATGGCCTTGCTCATGCGGTTTCTCCCTCCTTACCACAGCGCCGTTTCGCTCACGCGGCGCGAAATGGCGTTGACGATGATCAGTATGATCGAATTGACGACCGAGTTGAGCACGCCCACGGCGGTGGAGAACGCGAAATCCGCCTGCTCCAGGCCGACCTTGTAGGTGTAGGTGGAGATGACCTCCGCGGCCGTCATGTTGAAGTCGTTCTGAAGCAGATAGACCTTCTCATAGCCGACGCTCAAAAGAGAGCCGCACTGCAGAATCAGCATGATGACGATCGTGGGGATGAGCACGGGCACGTTGACATACCAGATCTTCTGGATGCGCGTCGCGCCGTCTATGTCGGCGGCCTCGAGCAGCGATTTGTCCACGCCCGCGAGCGCCGCAGTGAATATGATCGAGCTCCAGCCCACGCCCTGCCATACGCCGGAGAGCACATAGATCCACTTGAACATCGGCGCGCTGGCCATGAAGGAGACGGGCTTACCGCCGAAGAATTCTATGAATTTGTTGATCGCGCCCGAGGAGGGGCTCAGGAACAGCGTCACCATGGAGCAGAGCACCACGGTGGATATGAAATGCGGCGCGTAGGAGACGGTCTGGATCGTGCGGCGGATGCCCTCGCTCTTCAGCTCATTGAGCATCAGCGCGAGGATGATCGGCAGCGGAAAGCCCAGCACCAGGCTCAGCAGGCTCAGCGTGAGCGTGTTGCGCACGGTGATCGGGAACCAGTAAGAATTGAAGAGGCGATAGAAGTTGTCCAGCCCGCACCAGGGACTGCCCATGATGCCCAGCTTCATTTTGTACGTCTTAAACGCGATCAAAACGCCGTACATGGGCTTGTAGGCGAAGAGTATGATGTAGATCAGCGCGGGCAGCAGCATGACGTACACCTGCCAGCAGCGCAGGACGCTCAGAAGCGTTTTGCGCGCCTTGCTCCTGCGGCGGGGCGCGGCGAGTCTTTGAATGGAATCGGACACGGCGTTCGGCCTCCCTTATCAGCTTGATTCCCCGTTGGCAACACAAACACAATAGCATGAAAAGCTATTAACGTAAACAATGTGAAAATTTCACTCAATGATTTACATTCGGATAAGGGCTTATTTTGGCCTGTTTTAAGCCGATTTTTGGCCCATCAGTGCAATTTTCACCTCTTTTGACATGAAGTCAATGCTTGCGTGCTGAAACGGTAACCTCACCTCAACGCAGACAAAGCGGGGGCGGCGGAGGCAAAACGGCGGCGCAGTGAAATTCTCACACCGCCGCCGGACAGGAGATATTAAGGATACTCATAAAGAAAACCGTCCGGCGCGCGGCCGAACGGCGTAGGGGAAGACGAAATATTTACTGAGCGTCTATGCTGCGCTCGAAGAGGCTGCGCTGCTGGCAGGCCGGCGGCTTGCAGGGATAGCTGCCGTCGAAGCAGGCAGTGCAGAAGCCGCAGGTGTTGTCGGCCAGCTTTTTCGCGTTATCGACGGAGAGATAGCCCAGCGAGTCCACGCCCAGCTTCTCGCGGATTTCCTCGAGAGAATATTTGCTGGCGATGAGGTTGTCCTCGCTGTCTACGTCGATGCCGAAATAGCAGGGGTGTTTGAAGGGCGGCGCGGAGGAGCGCATATGCACCTCGGAAGCGCCGGCCTTGCGCAGGAGCTTGACGATGCGCATGGCCGTCGTGCCGCGCACGATGGAATCGTCCACCAGCACGACGCGCTTGCCCTTGACCGTCGCGGAGATGGGATTGAGCTTGATGCGCACCTTCAGCTCGCGATCCTCCTGCGTGGGCTGTATGAACGTGCGGCCGATATACTTGTTCTTGAGGAAGCCGATGCCGTAGGGGATGCCGGAGGTGCGGGCGTAGCCGATGGCCGCGTCGATGCCGCTGTCGGGCACGCCGATCACCACGTCGGCCTGCACGGGATGCTCGAGCGCCAGAAAGCTGCCCGCGCGCTGCCGCGCCCAGTGTACGCTGGAGCCGTCCACGACGGAATCGGGGCGGGAGATATAGATGAACTCGAACACGCAGAGCGATTTGGCGCATTTGCCGACGTGCGAGCGATCGGTGCGCACGCCGTTTTTGTCCACGATGACGATTTCGCCCGGCTCAATATCGCGCACGAACGTCGCGCCCACGCTGTCCAGCGCGCAGCTCTCCGACGCGAACACGATGCGGCCGCCCTCCATCTCGCCCATGCACAGCGGACGGAAGCCGTGGGGATCGCGCACGGCGATCAGCTTGGTGGAGGACATGATGACCAGGGAATACGCGCCCTCGAGCCGATCCATGGCGCGGCTCACGGCCTCCTCGATGGAATTCGACCTGAGCCGTTCGCGGATGATGCAGTGGGTGATGATTTCAGAATCGCTGGTCATATGGAAGATCGCGCCGTCCAGCTCCAGCTCCTCGCGCAGCTCGCCCGCGTTGGTCAGCGCGCCGTTGTGCGCCATGGCCATGAGGCCCTTGATGTGATTGACCACGATGGGCTGCGCGTTCTGGCGGGGGTTGAGGCCGGTCGTGCCGTAGCGGACGTGCGCCACGGCCAGATTGCCCTGCCCGAGCGATTTGACGATCTCGGGCGTAAAGACGTCGTTGACCAGACCCGCGTCCTTGTGGCAGCGCATGATCCCCTTTTCATTGACGGCGATGCCCGCGCTCTCCTGGCCGCGGTGCTGAAGCGCGAAAAGGCCGTGATAGCACAGCGGCGCGACGTCGAACACATCGGGGCTGTACACGCCGAAAACGCCGCATTCATCATGGATACTGCTCATAGTTTGCTCCCGCGCCCAATAGCCGGCGCACGTCGTAGAAGTTCGCTCATGCCTTTCGGAAAGAGCAAAGAGCGGTGCGAAGCGCCTCTGCTCCGTTTGAACGCCGCGCCCGAAAAACATCCCGCGCGGCTCTCTGCGCCTTTATTATAGCATCCCCCGCCGCGCGCCGTCAAGGAAATATACGATGAAAAGCGTGACATTTTCAAATAATGTTCGTAAATTAAAGCGAAATGGCGGAGGATTGGCGCGCGGATCGTTAACGATAAGGCGTAAAGACGAACAATACGCGCGCTTTGACGGCGGCGGAAAGCTGTGGTATAATGAAGTGCAATCGAAAAAAGGGAAATGAGGGGAAATCGAGCGATGAACGTAAAAGTCAAGCGGCTGAGGCCGAATGCGGCGCTGCCAGTCTACGGCTCGGCGAACGCGGCGGGGGCCGATCTGACCGCCTGCCTGGAGGAAAATCTGATCATACGCCCGGGCGAAACGGCGCTCGTGCCCACTGGGCTGGCGCTGGCCATTCCCGAGGGGACGGCGGGCTTTGTGTACGCGCGCAGCGGGCTGGCGCTCAGGCAGGATCTCGCGCCGGCCAACAAGGTGGGCGTGATCGACGCGGACTATCGCGGCGAGGTGATGGTGGCCGTCCACAATCACGGACGGGAAACACGCGTGATCGAGCCGGGCGAGCGCATCGCGCAGCTGGTGATCGCGCCGGTGATCCGCGCCGGATTTGACGAGGGCGAGCTGGACGACACGGCGCGCGGGGCGGGTGGCTTCGGCTCCACAGGCACGAAATAGCGCGGCGAATGGGAAGGGCAGAGCGAATGGAGAGGGAAAGCGCTCTGTCTTTTCTTTGGCGTTTCGGAGCGCGCTTCAAGGCTCACGGCGATGCAATTTTGACGCTTTTTTACGGCCCTTGCGCTGACGGTTCTGATGGGACGAAAGTTCGATCAAGTCTGCGCGGCGGGGCAGTTTTTTTATTGATCGCCGCGTTAAAAGACCCCGATCAGCCGAAAGCCCGTCGGTCGCGCGGTCATTCTTTTTGCAACACACGCCAGAGCGTGCAGCGGATATTCCAGCATAATGACCATTGACAAGCGGGCGCGCAAGCGACTAAAATATACAAAAAGAAGCGCTGCGCATGCCTGTGCGGGAGCGATTTCTGGCGAAACGCAGAGCCTGCGGAAGGTGATCGGCATGAAGGAACTGGGGGCGATCGGCGCGCTCATTCGGGCGCTGCTCTCCGCGCGGCGGTTGGGCGGCGATGATGCGGCGCTGCGCGATGCGCGCGTTTCCTTTATTAAGCGCTTTTCGGCGGTGCTGGCGTCCTGCGCGCTTGTGCGGGACGACGCGGAGGCGCTGGCCGCGGCCTATGCGGCGCACGTTCTGAAAACGCAGACGGATCCCCTCTGGTGGCATGAGAACGCGCGGCGGCTGACCGAGGCGTGGTTCATCTGGCGCTACGCCGTGCAGAACGGCCTGATCGAGGACGAAGCCGACGCGCCGGCCGCGCCGGTTGTCATGAAGAGCGAGCGGGAAACCGGGCAGGCGCAGATCTTCGTCGAGCGCTCGATCCGGCGCTGCGACGAGGGGCGCATCCTGATCTGCTGCGCGCCGGAGACGGACGCGCTGCGGGCGCTGGGCTACGCGGCGCGGGAGGGGCGCTATGCCCGCCGCGTGGACGAATGCGCGGGCGGCATCATGCAGCGCGCCGCCGAGGCGGGGGAGACGCTGCTGGCGGCGGGCTATACACTGACGCTGCCCGACGAAGCGCTGCGGGACATGATCGCCGCGGGCGATTACGCGCCGGAAAGGCGGCACTGGGTGCGCGCGACCGGCCGTGCGGATATGCTGAAGCTCACCTATCCGCACGATCCGACGCTGCACCGCTATGTCTGCATGGCGGGGGGCCGCTGGAACGGGCGCTATGTGGAGCTGCCCATCAGCTGCGCCGGCCGGCTGGACGATCTGATCCGGCTCTACGGCTTTTGCGTGACGGCGGAGGCGGAAAGGCGCATCGCGGCCTGGAAGCGCGCGCTGGAGACGGCGCAGGTCTACCGTCCGCGCAAGCGTCCGCAGAGCGAGCTGCCCAAGCCGGAGGATATGTTCCGCAAAATGATGGCGCGCGAGACGGAGGTTCCGCGCGATTTGATGGACGATGATGAATGAACCGCTGCATCCCATGCAGGCCAGCGCCGTGGAGAAGCTCAGGCGGCTGCGCGTCGGCGCGCTCTATGCCGACCGGCAGGAGGGCAAGATGCGCACGGTGGCGTCGCTGATCGGCGATCGCTTTGCGCGCGGCCGGATCGACCGGGCGCTCTGGCTGTGTACGCACCGGCGCGAGGCGCTGATCCGGGGCGGCGCGCGGCGCTATCTGGGCGAATATGAAGCGCGCATCCGCGTCTGCGGGCTGGAAAGCCTGTCGCACAATCTGCCGCTGTTTCTGGAGCTGGCGGAGCAGTGCGAAAATGGGCGCGTCATGCTGGTGATCGACAACGGGCTGCTGATCAAAAATCCAAATACGCTGCGCACTCAGCGCGTGATCGAGCTGAGCGAGCGCTGTTCGTATCGCCTGCTGATCAGCGACGTGCCGCTCACGCGCCGCGCATCCGATATGTTTTCGCAGTGGTACGCGCTGGACTGGCGCATACTGGGCTATCAGACCTACTGGGCGTTCTGCGTCAATCATGTCAAAAACGGACAGAGCCGCGGCATGGACTATCTGGCGCGGGCCATCGCGCCCTACAGCGCGCAGGTGCTGCGCGAGGACGTTCAGTCTACGGCGGGGCGGCGCGAGTATGTCTGGCAGTTCCGGCTGCCGGACGCGCTCATGAGCCACTACCGCGCGGTGTCCGAGCGCTTTATGTGGAAGGCGGCCGCCTCGAACATGGGCGTGTATCGGATGCTGCTGGCCTGCCGCCATGTGGCGAGCGGGCGGCGCGTCGTGCGCGATTATCCGCTGGAGACGGAGCCATTTTATGAGGACGACGCCTGCAACGCCCGCCTTTCCGCGCTGGGCGAGGTGCTCTCGGCCTTTCCGGGGCGGCGGACGCTGGTGCTGTGCTATTATCGCTTCGAGTGCGAGGCAGTGATGCGGTATCTGGCAGCGCGCTATGGCGAGGAACGCGTCGCGCGGTACGACGCGGGCGAGGAGGCGGCGCATGACTACACCGTCATGAACACTCAGGCCGACGAGTGGGAGAGCGCGCGGCTTCAGGCCGAGCTGATCGTCTATTACAGCAGCGACTGGAACTGGAAGGCGCGCCATGAAAAGGAAAAGCGCTGCCAGAGCGCCCTGCCCGGCGGCGAGCTGACGGTGGTCAGTCTGGTCGCGGCGGATACGGTGGAAATGCAGATCCTGCGCTGCGTCTGGCAGAAGGACCGGCTGATCAATGCGCTCAGGCGCGAGCTGGCCGGGCGGAAGGAGTGAGAGGGGCGTGCCCAAAATCTACGAGAGCAAAAACGTGCTGGACGCGGCCTTCGAGCGGCTGACGCTGATCTTCGAGCGCTTCGACAGCGTGTATTTCGCCGTATCGGGCGGCAAGGATTCGGGCGTCATGGTGCAGCTGGCCGAGATCGTGGCCGCGCGCATGAATCGGACGTACGACGTGCTCTATATCGACTTTGAAGCGCAGTACGCGCACACGATCGACTATATCAACCGGCTCAAGACGCTGCCGCATATCGGAAAATTCTATCATGTCGCGCTGCCCATGGCGCTGCGCAACGCCGTTTCCATGCTCCAGCCCAAGTGGATCTGCTGGGACGAGGAGGCGCGCGATCTGTGGGTGCGCCCCCTGCCCGAGGACGCGATCACCGAGCGCAATAATCCCTGGCCGTGGTTTCGGCGCGGCGAGGAATTCGAGGAGTTCATCGTCGAGTTTGCGCGCTGGTATCATGAGCAGCACCCCGGACTCGTGGCCTGCGGCGTGGGCATCCGCGCCGACGAGAGCCTGAACTGCTTCCAGACCATCGCCTTTTACGAGCGCAAGGAGGAATTCGAGGGCCGCCACTGGACGACGAAGCTGGACGAGGGGCTGTATAATTTCTATCCGATCTACGACTGGCGCGTCGAGGACGTCTGGGGCGCGGTGAGCCGGCTCAATCTGATGAGCAACGAAATCTACGAGCTGATGTACAAAAACGGACTGGGCATCCATCAGCAGCGGCTCTGCCAGCCCTATGGCGACGATCAGCGCAACGGGCTGGATCAGTTCCGCGCGCTGGAGCCGGAGACATGGGAGAAGGTGCTCAGCCGCGTCAACGGCGTGAACTTCGGCAATATCTACTGCCGCACGACGGCGCTGGGCAACATCAAGTCCTTCAAGCCGGATGCCATGAGCTGGGAGGCCTATACGGTGTTCCTGCTTGAGAGCATCGGATTGTATAACCGCGAACTGATGCTGCACTATTACGGCAAGATCAAAAAATTCCTGGGCTGGTATGAAAAGCACGAGGGCATATCGGTTCAGGACGTGCCCGGCGAAGCCGATAAAAAGCTCGAGCAGCAGAAGAAGGCGGTCAGCTGGCGGCGCATCGCGCGTTCGCTTGAAAAGAACGACTTTTACATGAAGCGGCTTTCTTTTTCGCAGACCAAATCGGACGCGGAGAAGCTGGAAAAGTTCGTGCGGACGTGGAGCGATTTTCTGAACCGCGATACCGACACGAGCGACGCGGATCTGCGCCGCTTTATCGAGCGGCGGGAGCTGGAAAAGCAGACAAATGGATGGGATGCGGATGGAGATACTCAGGCTTGAGCGCGGAGACAAGCGCTTTTATGATTATCTGGGGCCGGTGTTCGGCTCGCGCATCGTCGAAAAGGACACGGGCGACCGCTTTTACGACGACGCGGATAAGGTGTGGTATGTTCTGCCCGGCCGGGGCGCGGCTTCCGTGCGGCAGGGCGTGCTGCGCAATTTCTGGGCGGTCGATCGGGAGACGGCCGACGAGCTGGTCGCGGCGCTGTGGGCGGACAATCCGCGGCTGGGCGGCGTCGCGCCCCGACGGTATGAGCAGGCGTTCGTGAGCCGCGGCTTTACCGTGCAGGGCTATCGCAAGAATTTCATCGAGGTATACATGAGTGAAAAAGATTGACTTTCCGGTCATGAACGTGCGCATGGTGCCCGCGGACAAGATCGTGGCCAACGACTACAATCCCAACCGCATGGCCTCGCCGGAGCTGAAGCTGCTCAAAATCTCCATCGAGGAGGACGGCTACACGCAGCCCATCGTGACCTATTATAATGAAGAAAAGGACGTCTACGAGGTGGTGGACGGCTTTCACCGCTGGCTGGTGAACGAGATGTACTTTCATCTGCCCGCGCTGCCCGTGACGGTGATCGACAAGCCCATCGACCAGCGCATCGCCAGCACCATCCGACACAACCGCGCCCGCGGCACGCATCAGATCGTGGATATGTCGCAGATCGTCTGCCGGCTGACCGGCCAGGGCTGGAGCGATCAGCGCATATGCACCTATCTGGGCATGGAGCTGGACGAGGTGATTCGCTTAAAGCAGGTGAGCGGCCTGAAGGAGGCCTTCGCCAATCACGTCTTTTCGAAATCCTGGGAGGAATTTGAGCGCCGGCTTCAGCAGGAGGAAGAGGATAAAAACGCGCCGCAAAAATAATTGAGCGCGTATAACTTGCTTTTTCGCCGCCTTTGTGATATGCTTAATAATAA
>SFOF01000354.1 GCA_004552515.1 Clostridiales bacterium | reverse complement strand
GTTAAAAGGCGATGAAACTCCGAATTTTTTGTGGTCTTTCTTTTGAAAATGGGCCGTTTTTCCCGAACATTCTCGAATTGCGCGTCTGCCGAAGCGGCGTTTCGCGCGCTTTTTCCGCACATTTCTGATCTTTATTGATCATTCGCATTGCATCCGGCCAGCGATTGCGCCGCCTGCCGCCAGAGGCTTTCTGGAATATCGCCCACAAGGCCGCTCGTTATGCCCGCCTCGCGTGCCAGCTTCATCGCGGCCCTGACCATATCGACCGCCCACTCGCCGCCCTCGCGCAGCTGCCTGGCCATCATGTCCGCCCACAGGCCGGCCTCCTCAAAAAAGCCCTTTTCATAAAACGCGCGAATGGCTTCCTCCGCGTCGTAAGGCTCCTCGATCAGCCGCGCCGTCCAGCGCCCGTTTTCGCCGTCCAGCAGCGCAAGCTGCGCATGACTCGGCCGCGTGACCGACACGCCCGCGCTGCCCGTGTTGACGAGCGTCCTCCCCCCGCCCAGCGGCATGACCGCGGGCCTGTGAGAGTGCGCGCAGATCAGCACGCCCGCGCCCGCTTCCTCGAGCCATTTTCGCGCTCGATCCGGCTCGCGGGCCGGCACGCCGCGCAAATTCTCGGGCGAGCCGTGGCACATGAGCAGCGGCGGGCAATCGCCGAAACGCTCGACGCGCACGCGGGGCATTGATTCAAAAAAGGCCAGATCATGCCCCGTCAGACGTTCGTAGGTATAGAGCAGCGAGCCGCCCGCCGTGCCGCGCCGCCACGAGCCGTCGCCGCGGTAATCGAGCATATACTGCTCCCGATTTCCGCGCACGAAGCGGCAGTCGTGCGTTTTTGCGTATTGCGCGATCAGATCGAGCGTCTCGCGCGGCTCGGCGCAGTCGCTGACGTAATCGCCCATGAAGAGCGTAACGCGCGCGTTCTCGCTTTCAATGCGATGAAGGGCGGCTTTGAGGGCCGCATAATTACCGTGAATGTCGCCCAGCGCGGCGATCCGCATGGCGGTTTCCTCCTTAATAGAGCCCTGTCGGAGCGCCTATTTGAACGTCACATAGGTCAGCCGCCTGAGGCCGAGCCCTTCGAGATAGGCGGCGGCGTTCTCCCAGGCCGCGTCGTCGTCGAAGCGATCCGGCGAGTGCGCGTCGGTGCCGATGATGCAGTTTACATTCTCCTCCGCGGCGACCTCCCAGAAGCGCGGGCAGGGATAGTGCAGATACTGCTCGCCGTCCTTTCGGCAGTTGATCGAGCCCAGCAGATTGTATTCGAGCGGAACATCGAGCGCCTTCGACGCGCGGCACAGCTCGCGAGCCGCCTGCACGCAGTGCTCGTCAAACGTCAGATAGTGCCGAAAGCACAGATCGGGGTGCGCAAAGTATGTGAACAGTCCAGTCTCAAGGCCGCTCACGCACATCTTGACATAGCGCCTTATATGTTCCGGCTCGGTGCAGTTACCAAAGGCGAAGCCGCCCACGTCGGTGGTGTCGAAATGGTTGCCGAGAATGAGATACTCTATGCCCTTCTCCCGCTTCATGTCGGCCAGCCAGCGCATCTTAGCCGGGAAATGCTCGCACTCCAGCCCCAGATGCACCTCGAGACGATCGGCGTAATCGGCCTTCACGCGGTTGACCGCGGCGATGTAGCCGTCCAGCTGATCGACCGTCATGTGATAGGTCGGCGTATAGTCGTCCTCGTACGGCCATGCCGTGTGATCGGTGAAGCCCAGCACGCGATAGCCCTTTTCGATGGCCTTCTCGCAGTATTCCCATTCCGCGCCGCTGGCGTGCTTGCAGCGCGGCGTGTGCGTGTGATAGTTCGTCTTAATCATCCGTTGATCGCCGTCCTTTGTTTGATAAGCCCATCATACACCCGCCGCGCGCGAATTTCCAGCCTCTGGATGTGAAATATCCGCGCGAAAGAAAAAGAACGCCTCTGAAAGGAGAGACGTTCGGTTCAGTTCGGGCGGCTTTTCAAACGAGGACAGCTCGAATGCCGCGCCATTTTCGCCGATTCAGCGGGCGCGCCGCTTTGCGCTCGCATCCTCCGGCCTTGCGAAAGCCCCGAAGGATTTTCTCATTTCAGCGTGAAGCTACTGAAGCCCGCGCCGGAAACGCTTCTGAAGACCGCGTTATTTTGCCGATTCAGCGGGCGCGCCGCTTTGCGCTCGCATCCTCCGGCTTTGCGAAAGCGACTTTCAGCGCCGCGCATCCCGTCACTTTTTGCCGGCGCTTTTCATAAGCGCGCGGATCTTGTCCTCATAGAGCGCGCACAGTTCGTCCGCCGCCTCCATGTCGGCCGCCTCGGCCACGACGCGGCATTCAGGCCGATCGCCCGCGGGCACGACCGCCGCCCACGCGCCGTTTGCGCCGCCATGAAGTATGTCGTCGTCCTCCAGCGCGCGCAGCACCCGCCCGCGCTCCTGAAGCCC
>SFOF01000353.1 GCA_004552515.1 Clostridiales bacterium | reverse complement strand
TTACAAAATAAGCGCCCTTTTTTTGGAAATGAAACGGACGCTGGTCTGTATTTGCACAGGGGCATATGGCCAATCCATATAATAAACAGCCGCACGGCGATGAGCGATGCGGCTGTTCGTTGCTATAAAACTCGATAATAGAGACTCCGGTCTGTTTTTCAAATACAGACCGGAGTCTCTAATGCGCTCATTCCGCCAGCAGCGGCGTGAGCGTCTTTTCGTACAGGCAGGCCAGGCGGTGCAGCGGTCGGGTCAGGCAGACGTAGAGCAGACGCGCGTCCAGCTCGGTGTTCGGGAAGCGCGCTTCCGACGCGTTGGCGATGATCACGCCGTCGAATTCGAAGCCCTTGATGTCGCCGGCGCGCGCGAGCAGCACGCCGCCCTCGTACAGCTCGCCGTTTACGTCGAGTATGCGCGCGTTCAGATCGGCGGGCAGCGCTTTTAAGAGCGCTTTGAGCTGTGCGTCGGTGCGGTCGATGACGGCGATGGTCTTGACATTGTCGCTCTGCCAGCCACGGATGAGCCGTTCGATCTGCACGGTCTGCTCGGCGGGCTTGGAAAAGGCGATGATTTCCGGCTCGGGGCCATGGCGCAGCACGGGCTTGACCTCGGTTTGGCCCGGCACGGGACGCTTCAGGGCGACGCGCAGCGCTGTATTCATGATTTCGACGGTGTTGCGGTAGCTGGTCACCAGCGCGTGCGTGACCGCTTTGCCGCCCAGCAGGTCGTCGGTGAGCGTGCGCCAGTCGGTCAGGCCGCGCCAGGAGCGAATGCCCTGCATCAGGTCGCCTACGACGGTCATGGGCGCGTTGTGCGTCATGCGGCGCAGCAGCAGGAACTCGGCGGGGCTGAAATCCTGCGCCTCGTCGATGACGATGTGGCGTATGTCCATCCGCTCGAGCGGGTGCGCGCGCAGGGCGATGAGAGCGATTGGCGCGACGTCCTCCGGCTCGACGCGGCTGCCGACACGCGCAAGCGTGTATTCGGCGGCGGCGCAGACGGGAGAATCAGGATCGCTCTCCGAGAGCAGGTCGGTCAGGAACGCGCGATAAAGCTCGATCGGCCTGAGCGCGGGGAAGGCCTTCATCACCTCGTCCACGAAGGGCCGGACGCGCTCGTTTGTCTCCTTCAGGCGCTGGTCGCGGCTCTGATAGAGCTTAAAGAGCCGTTCGCGGCGCTGTGGACTGTCGGGCAGGGCGTGGAGGGCGTCGGCACGGCGCTGTGTTTCGGCCTCGAGCCAGGCGTTGACCTTTCCGGCCGCCTCCTTCGCGCGCTGCGTCAGCTCCTTTTTGAAGCGCTCGATGCGCACGGCGAAGGGGAACGGCTTTTCGCCCTCGACGAGAAACGCGCGCGTCTGCTCGGGGGTAAACAGCGTAAACGGCCCGAATTTCAGCGCGTCCTGCGGAGGCAGCCGCTCTTCGAAGCCGTCCAGCCACTGATCCAGCCGCCGTGTGAATTCGAGCGAGCCTTTATAGTGCATCATGTCGATGAAGTCCTCGCGCTCGTCCGGCGGCAGGGCGAGGAGCCGGTCGGTCTGATCGGCGGTGTTGACGCGCGGCAGCAGCTTGCCCAGCCAGCCGGAAACCAGCAGCGGGAAGGTGGTCTGCCGAACCTTTTCAACGCCCAGATCGGGCAGTACGCCCGCGATGAAATTGAGGAACAGCGGGTTGGGCGCGAGGATCAGAACGTGTTCCGGCCGCAGCGAGTCTTGCAGCGTGTACAGCAGATAGGCGATGCGGTGCAGCGCGATTGTGGTCTTGCCCGAACCGGCCACGCCCTGCACCACCAGCGTGACGTTCGCGGGATGGCGGATAACGATATTTTGCTCGGCCTGTATGCTTGTTACGATGTCGCGCAGACGCTCGCCGGTGGTTGCGCCCAGCACGGACTGGAGATACGCGTCCTTGGATACCACGTCGGTATCGAAAATGCTGATAAGCTCGCCGTTTTCTATGCCGAACTGGCGCTTGAGCGTCAGCTCGCCGCGCACCTCGCCGTCGGGCGCGACGTAGTGCATCTTGCCCACCTGGCCGGAATAGTAGAGGTTGGCGATGGGCGAGCGCCAGTCGATCACCGCCGGCTCGACGCTGTTCGGCCTGAACACCGAATGCTTTCCGATATAATAGACCTGTTTGACGCCGCTTTCCTCGGTAAAGTTGACGCGCGTAAAATAAGGGCGCAGCCGGGCGGCGGCCATGTTGCGCACGGCCTGCTCGGAGCGGTCGAACATAATCTGCCGAACCCCCAGAAGATCCATGTTGTCGCGTTCAAAGCGGAATGTGTCCTGAAGGTTTTTCTTTGCGACGGTCAGTTCCTCGGCGCTGATAAGCTGCTGCTGTGCGACGATTTCGAGCGTTTCGTTCAGATGCGCGGTTTCCTCTCGGGCGGCGGGATGATCAATCATGGGCTGCACCTCCGTTCTTCGTGCGGTTGTGAAAACAG
>SFOF01000352.1 GCA_004552515.1 Clostridiales bacterium | reverse complement strand
TCCGATATGCTCGGCTTTGAATCCGGCCTGATCACGACCAAAGCGTGCATGGACAGGGTGAACGCCGGCATTCCGCTCGAGCCGAACAAGACCGATTCCGACAAGAGCCTCTTCACCGGCGAGGACGAGGGCTTCTATAAGGAGTATATGCGCATTCCCGTTCAGGCGCACGACTGCGCGGTCTATCGCGCTCAGCTGGTGCGCGGATGATGACCTGCGCCCAATGCGGCGCGCCGATCGAGCGCGACGAGGCCGGCCTGAGCCGCAAGCTGATCAACCGCGCCACGACGAAGCTCTACTGCTTCGCCTGTCTTGAGGCGATGTTCCACATCCCGCGCGAAAAGCTCGACGAGATGATCGAGGCCTATCGCTCGGCGGGCTGCACGCTGTTTTTGTAAGTTCATTCCCGTTTGGCGGATGCCGTTCCCCGATCCCGACGGGCGCGGCACCCGCCATTCATTTTTTTCATGAAAGAAGGTGTTCACGCCATGGATTTTCCCTTCTATCGCCCTGAGGATCGCGCGCTGGATAAGCTGCTCGAGCAGACGACGCTGCTGAAGGACGTTGATCCCGAGCGCCTGACGCGGCCGGACTGCGTTAAAACCTATGAGGTGACCTACCCCACGACGCTGTACAGCTTCCTGCACGAGGCCGCCGTCATCGAATATCACGGCACGCTGTTCGCCTCCTGGTACAACTGCCCCCTGACCGAGCTGCACGGCGACACGCCCATCCGCGGCAAGCGCTCGCACGACGGCGGCAAGACCTGGACGGACACGGAGGTGCTTGCCCGCGACGAGAGCGGGAAGATCCTCTACTGCCCGCCGGTGTACGGAATCTGCGGCGACAGGCTCTATCTCATCATGAACGAGATGGTCGCGCCCGATCACATCCACGCGCTCGATCTGTACGTCTACAACGAAGCGACGGAGCGCTTTGATTTCCTCTGGTCGCGCCCCATCCCCTTCAAGCTGAACACCAACGTCTATCAGCTGCCGAACGGCAAGCTGATGCTGCCCGGCCGCATCGCAGAGCTGGACGGCTTCCCCAATACGCCCGCCGTGCTGATTTCCGATTCCGGCAAGATCGACGATGAGTGGCGGCTGGTCATGATTCAGCCGGACGGAACGATGCCCGACAGATCGAAGCTCGTTCATCCCGAGCTGTCCGCGATCGTGCAGGGCGAGACTGTGTATATGTTCTGCCGCGACGACGAGCGCCGCGTGCCGCTGATCTACATTTCGCATGACTGCGGCGAGACGTGGAGCGCGCCCATGGCGCACGATATTCCCTTCTGTAATGCGAAGATCTATTCCGGCACGCTCTCGGACGGCCGCAATTACGTCATGGGCAACATCTTCCCGCCGGACGTGACGCCCGAGACCGGCTATCCGCGCCGCAACCGGCTGGCCGCGTTCTTCTCGCGCCCGAACACGATGATCTTCGATAAGGGGATCATCATCGAAGAGGATCGTTCGCCCGATCTGCTCTACGGCATGGACTGGACGTATCCCGTGGCCTGCGAGGCAGACGGAACGCTCTATGTCATCTACAGCTCGGTCATCGAGGGCAGCTTCCGCGGCGCGGCGCTCTCGGCGATCGATCTCAAAGCGCTGTAATACCCGTTTCCAACAAGGAGGTTCTTTTGTATGCTTATCGGCATCGATGCAGGCGGCACCAAGAACGAGCTGGTGCTGTGTGAAAAGGACGGCCGCGTGGTCAACCGCCTGACCGCGCCGGGCAGCAACGCCGCCGATCTCGGCCCCGAAAACGCGGCCATGCGCATCGCCTCTCAGGTCAGGGCGCTGGTCGACGGGCACACCGAGACGGTTGACGCGCTCTTTGCCGGTCTGTCCGGCGGCGGCGCGCCCGCGATTTCCGGCGAGGTGCGCGCCGTGCTGACGCGCGAGCTGCCCTTCGTCAAGAGCATCAGCAACGGCAGCGACGCACTCAACGGCCTGTACGCCGGCGTGGGCGCGGGCGACGGCATGGTGGTCATCGCGGGCACAGGGACGTCGGCCTTTGTGCGCTGCGGCGGCGTGCTCACTCAGGTGGGCGGCTGGGGCTATCTGGTGGACGACGCGGGCAGCGGCTATTCCATCGGCCGCGCCGTGCTGAACGCCGCCTTCCGTGAGCGCGACGGCCGCGGCGAGTCCACGCGGCTCACCGAGCTGGTCGAGCGGCAGCTGGGCTTCAACGTGCTGGGCGCTGTGCCGATGATCTATCGCGGCGGCAAGCGCACGGTCGCGTCGTTCGCGCCGCTGGCGTTCGAGGCCGCCGACATGGGCGACCGACAGGCGCTGGCCATCGTGGACAACGCCTGCCGCGAGCTGCGCCTGCTGATCTCCACCTGCGCGTCGCATCTCAAAAAAGCGCCGTATCTTGCGTCGCTGCTGGGCAGTCTGTGGAAGGCACCGCGCCTGCTCGAGGGCGTGCGCGATCTGCTCTCCCC
>SFOF01000351.1 GCA_004552515.1 Clostridiales bacterium | reverse complement strand
GCCTTTTTGCTTCATGCGCGGATTGCGTCGGCGGCGCGCGGGGGCTGGTCTGCGGAGCGCTGTTCCGCGCTGACGCGGCGATATGTTGGTGTGGATGATGGGTTCGTGAATTGCGGGCCGGCGAAAGGTTACGTTTGGCCGGTTTTAGCGCCGGCAGAGGGGATTGTGCGCGCGGGGGTCGGTCTGCGGGAGCGGGGCGGCTCTCGCGCGGGGCTGTGTTCGTCCTGTGCCGGTCGTGCGATTCTATCGGAATGTCGTGTGTTTGTTCGCGCCCATCATGCGTTCCTCTCGCAATGTCGTGTGTTTGTTCGCGCCCATCATGCGTTCCTTTCGGAATGTCGTGTGTTTGTTCGCGCCCATCATGCGTTCCTTTCGGAATGTCCTGCGTTCGATCACGCCTGCTGTTTGCCGCCTGTGCGCCAAACAGGACGGCTTGCGTTATGTTCCGTTCCTGTTCCGCCGTGGGTCGTGATCGCCATTCGTACGTTCTCGAATCGTCGGTACGGTTATCCGGCTTTGTTGGTTCACTTCGGGCTTGCGCGTTTCTTTATGGCGATCCCGACGGAGAACGAAGGGACGGGGGAACGCGGAGAACGGAGGGAACGGGGAACGGAGGCGGCGGCGCGGCAGAGTGCGCTTTTGCGTGATCGTATTGGCTTTGAAGTGTTTTCCGCGGGGAGTCCGCTGGGGCTACGCGCCCCAGACTGCGCCAAGGAGCCATTGGCTCCCTGGACTCTCTTCATTTGATTCGCGGCGTGGGTGCGTTTTACGCAGGAAGGGGCTTGAGTGTATAACGGAGACCTGCTCGGCTCCAATAAGCGGAGGCCGCACTGCGGCTGGCCGGGCAAGTCGTGTGGCCGCATTGTCGCCCCTATGCGCGCAAACCTTTGAGTCAGGCCGCGTCAACCGGAACCGGCACGGCCCGCCTCCCCTACGGCGCGACCGTCACCGTCCGGCACAGGATCGTCTTGCGCTTCACGCCCGTTTCGTCCGGATAGTAAAAATCGCTATAGAAAATCAGCGCCGTGTCGTCGCTGATCGGAATCAGCTCCGGATTGTTGCACGCGCCGTCCCACTGGTGGAACGTCGGATGCTCGATCTTCACGTTCGCCAGAGCGCTGCGGTCGCCGCCGGTCATCAGCTCAACCGGCGCGCTCCACTCAAGCCCGCGCCCGTCCGCACAGGCGCTGATGTACATTCCCGGCCGCGCATAAATCACCAGCGTCACGCCGCACTTCAGGCTGCACAGCCGCGGCAGCGTGCCAATATCGGAAAATACTTTCGGCTTTGTCCAGGTGCGCCCCATGTCCTCGGAGCGCGAAAAGTACATCGGGCTCCACTCCTCGCCGGTGCTGCCGTACCAGTTCGAGCGCATGAACCACACCATCGAGCCGTCCGGCATGAACGCGAAATCACTGTCCGAAAAGCCGCCGCTGGCGTAGGGATAGGTCTTGTTGTCGGCCTCGTACTCCATGTGCGCGCGGCGGGTGAACGTCCTGCCGTTGTCCTCGGAGCGGAAAATCTCCGCGCTGTAATAGGGGCTGTACCAGCCGTTTTCCGGGTTCAGATGGCCCTCGCCCGAGAAGCAGGGCACCCAGATCGCCCCATCCGGCCCGATTTGCGGCCGTCCGCGCGGGAAAATCGGCTTCAGGATCGGCTCGCCGTTCGGAATGTCGATGTGAACCACGCGCGTGAGGTATGGCCAGTCCACCTGCGCGTATTCCGTAACCGGCTCGGTCTGTCCGGCAGGGATGCGCTTCATCAGCCATTCCTTCCTCGACAGACTCGGCGGCAGGCGATCGGCGTTATAGGCGTAGATCTTGCGGCCGACGAACCAGGCCGTCACGCCGTCGGGCACGGGCAGCGTTCCCTCCTCGGCGCGGGCGACGCGGTCGTAGTTCGGCAGGCGCTCCGTCCACTCGGTCAGGCGATAGTTCTTCAGGCTTATGCCCGATTCCATCGGAAAATAGATTCGATCGCCGTTGTTCAGACGCACGCCGCACTGCGCCGCCGTTTCGGGGCCGACCTCGCGCCAGGTCGCGCCCTTGTCGCGGCTTTCGAACCAGCGGTTATCCGTGCCGAAGCAGCGTATGTCGTCCGCGTCAACGTGAACGCCCACGACCAGCCGGTCGCCCAGATCGTACGGACAGGGGAACTGATACGCGCCCCACGGGTTTTCCTCCGGACGCATCCCCTGCACGATCACGCGCTCTTCACCCAGCGTCAGCTTCATAAATACGCACCTCGCTTGCAATCAGAAATTATATTACGATTTTTTAGATGTGGCATCATAAAGTAACCGCACGCCTTGCCCGGCCAGCCGCAGTGCGGCCTCCGCTCACGAGAGCCGCTCAAGTCTTCGTTGCACCCGAACGCCCCTCCCCGCGTGAAAAGCACCCACGCCGCGAATCAAATGAAGAGAGTCCAGAGAGTCGAAGACTCTTTGGCGCAGTCT